>NZ_JAGQCP010000039.1:0-23075 GCF_024346255.1 Cyanobium sp. BA5m-10
ACGCCGCGGATGCGCTCGGGCTCAAGGGCCCCAGCTCGGGTGAGGAACTGGGCATCCTCCTGGGTGTAGATGTCGTTGGTGACAACCGCCAGCTGCAGGCGATCGCGCAGCCGCCGGCAGAGGGCCTCCACCAGGGCGGTTTTGCCCGAGCCCACCGGCCCGGCCACGCCCACCCGCAGCTTGCTCATCCGATCCGCTCAGCTGCGAAACAGCCTGGAGTACAGCTCGGCGTGGCGCAACTGGGCCAGACCCGCACCCACGCCACCGCTCCAGAGCTGGTCGGGATCGGCAGCCGCCAATTCGAGGGCCCGCTGGGCAATCAAAGGCGCCAAACCCAGCTGCAGGCGCTGGGCCTCGGTGGGTCCTAGAGGCACCAGCCGCAACGCCGCACTGAGCTGGTTTGCCACCCAGCCATATAAATAGGCCTCAACCAGCTCGGTGGCGCCAACCTCCAAGGCGCGGCCCGCCAGGGCAAAGGCTGCGGGCCAAGCCAGGTTCAAGGCGGGCGGATTGAAGCCGAGGTCGGCTAGTAGCCCAAGCAGCGAAGCGCCCATCTGGCGCTGCTGGGCGCGCACCTCAGCCCCCTCCCGCAGGGCCAGCAACCAGCTATCGCGCTCGCGCAATTCGGCTGCTTCAGCCAGCAGCAAACCGGGCAAACTGGCAGCCTCCAGCACCAAGGTGCCGCGCTGCAACTCAGCCTCAAGCCAGGCCCTGACCCCAGCCCCGTCCAGCAAAAGCCCGCGCTGCACCAGCACCTCCAAGCCCTCCGAATAACTGAAGGCCCCCACCGGCAGCGCTGGGCTGATCAGTTGAAACAAGCGCAACCGGCTAGTGGTCATGGCTGTGGCCGTAGCCGTGGATGGGGCCGTAGGCACCGGACTCGGGCTGAAAGGGAGCCTGCAGCTGGCCCACCTGCAGACCGCGATGCTCCAGCAGGTGGGCCAGCACGGAATCGGCGAGCAGGCGCAATTCACCAGCCCTGATCTCCATGGCCACGTGGCGATTGCCAAGGTGATAGGCGGCCTGGAGCAGGGCCAGGGGATCGGCGCTGCGCACCTGGATCAGCTCCTCCGCCGCCGCCCGCACCTGCACCAGCGGTTCGGCAGCCGTGGCGGCCAGCCACTCACCGGGTTCCAGGGCTGCCCCCCGGGGCAGCTGCAGCAGCACCTGCCTGCCACAGGCTGTGCAACGCAACCCCCGCAGCTGGGTGCGCTCCACCGCCGAAAGGGCAAGCACCAAGGCAGGAACGGCCCCCGGGCTGGCGGCCAGCCCGCGCTCACGCAGCACCAAAGGCCGGTCAGCAAGCTCGGAGCTGGCCATCGCCGGGTGCACCATGGTCTCTAAACAGCATGCCTGGTGAATCATCCCAACACCATTGCGGCAGGCCGCTGGCACGGCGCCGCTGAGCTGGAGTTCACGGCCCGGCAGGGCAGTCCGGGGGAGCCGCCTGCAACTGTGCATCAGGGCTGGGCTACATCCCCTCTGAAATTGCAACGGGCCTACCCCCAGGCAGACGGCCGCTGCGAATTGCCCCTCCTGCACACCGCCGGCGGCCTGGTGGGGGGCGACCAACTCACCCTGCGGGCCCACCTCGCCCCAGGTAGCCAAGCCCTGCTCACCAGCGTGGCGGCCCAGAAGGTGTATGGCACGGTGGGGCGGTCCCGTTTGGTGCCGCAGGGCCAGTGGGCCCGCCAGAGTTTGCACTTCAGCCTCGAAGCCGGCAGCGACCTGGAATGGCTGCCCCAGGAGCTGGTGCTGTTTGCCGGCGGACTGCTGGAGCAGAACCTCACGGTGGAGCTGGCGGCGGGGGCCAGCTGGCTGGGCATGGACGTCGTACGGCTGGGCCGCAGCGCCGCCGGCGAAACCCTGGGCCAGGGCTGCTGGCGTTCACGGCTGCAGGTTTGTCGCCGCGGCCCCGAAGGTCGCCGCTGGGAGCTGGTGGATCCCCTGGAAATCAGCGGCGCCAGCCTCGCTGCAGAACACGGCATGGCGGGCCAACCGGTGCTGGGATCGCTGGTGTGGGCAGCGCCGCAGCCCCTGGGGGCCGCTGCCCTGGCCCAGCTGCTGGCCGACTGCCGCAGCGACCGCCAGGGGCTGGAGGGCGACCTGGCCTGCGGAGCCCTGGATCAGGGCCTGATCGCCCGCTACCGCGGCCCTTCCAGTCAGGCAGCCCGGTTTTGGTTCACCAGGGTATGGGCCCGGATCCGGGCCGCACGCGGCCTCAGCGCCCCAGAACTGCCGCGGGTATGGCCCTTCCAGGAACAGCCCTTGGGTTCAGGCTGAACGGGTCAAGGCGCCCTAAGGCTGCCAAAGTTGGGCCATGCACCTAACCCCCCAGGAAAAGGACAAGCTGCTGATCGTCACCGCCGCCCTGCTGGCGGAGCGGCGGCTCAACCGCGGCCTCAAGCTGAATCACCCCGAGGCCGTTGCCTGGCTCAGCTTCCAGGTGATCGAGGGCGCCCGGGACGGCAAGACCGTTGCCGCCCTGATGGCCGAGGGCAGCACCTGGCTGAGCCGTGAACAGGTGATGGAGGGCATTCCAGAGCTGGTAAGCGAAGTGCAGATCGAAGCGATGTTTACCGACGGCACCAAGCTTGTGACCCTGCACGACCCGATCCGCTGATCACCGAAAACCATGCCCCCCCTGATCCCTGGTGAACTACTGCCCGAACCCGGTGAGATCGTGCTGAACGCCGGCCGGCCCGTGACAACGCTGCTGGTGGCCAACAGCGGCGATCGTCCCGTGCAGGTGGGCTCCCACTTCCATTTCCACGAAGCCAACAGCGCGCTCAAATTTGACCGCGACGCTGCCCGCGGCCTGCGGCTCGACATCCCCGCCGGCACGGCTATCCGCTTCGAGCCCGGCGACAGCCGCGAAGTGCAGCTGGTGCCCTTCGCCGGCGAGCGCCGCGTCTTCGGCTTCAACGGCCTGGTCAACGGACCGCTCGATTAACCCTTTTCCACATGCCATACCGCATCTCCCGCCGCGCCTACGCCGAGACCTACGGCCCCACCACCGGCGATCGGCTGCGGCTAGCCGACACCGAGCTATTTCTGGAGGTGGAAAAGGATTTCACCGTCTACGGCGATGAGGTGAAATTTGGCGGCGGCAAGGTGATCCGCGACGGCATGGGCCAGGGCCAGACGCCCCGCAGCCAGGGCGCCGTGGACACAGTCATAACCAACGCCCTGATCCTGGATTGGTGGGGGATCGTCAAGGCCGACATCGGCCTGCGCGACGGCCGCATCTGCGCCATCGGCAAAGCGGGCAACCCCGACACCCAGGCGGGCGTGACGATCGTGGTGGGCCCGGGCACCGAAGCGATCGCCGGCGAGGGGCACATCCTTACCGCCGGCTCGATCGACACCCACATCCACTTCATCTGCCCGCAGCAGATTGAAACGGCCCTGGCCAGCGGTGTAACCACCCTGCTGGGGGGCGGCACCGGCCCGGCCACCGGCACCAACGCCACCACCTGCACCCCGGGCGCCTTTCACCTAGCCCGCATGTTGCAGGCCGCCGAGGGCCTGCCGGTAAATCTGGGCTTCTACGGCAAGGGCAACGCCTCCACCCCCGAAGCAATCGAGGAGCAGGTGCGCGCCGGCGCCTGCGGCCTCAAGCTGCACGAAGACTGGGGCACCACCCCAGCCGCGATCGACTGCTGCCTGACGGTGGCCGACCGCTTCGACGTGCAGGTGTGCATCCACTCCGACACCCTCAACGAAGCCGGCTTTGTGGAAGACACGATCCGCGCCATCGGCGGCCGCACCATCCACACCTTTCACACCGAAGGGGCCGGCGGCGGTCACGCCCCCGACATCATCAAAATCTGCGGCGAAGCCAACGTGCTTCCCAGCAGCACCAACCCCACCCGCCCTTACACCCGCAACACGCTCGAGGAGCACCTCGACATGCTGATGGTGTGCCACCACCTGGATCCACGCATCCCGGAGGATGTGGCCTTCGCCGAATCACGCATCCGCCGCGAAACCATCGCCGCCGAAGACATCCTCCACGACTTGGGCGCCTTCTCAATCATCGCCAGCGACTCCCAGGCCATGGGCCGGGTGGGGGAGGTGATCACCCGCACTTTCCAGACCGCCCACAAGATGAAGGTGCAGCGCGGCGCCTTGCCCGAAGATGCCGCTTCAAGTGGAGGCCGCAACGACAACACCCGCTTAAAGCGCTACATCGCCAAAACCACGATCAACCCGGCGATCGCCCACGGGCTCGATTCCCAGATCGGTTCGGTGGAGGTGGGCAAGCTTGCCGATCTGGTGTTGTGGAAGCCGGGCTTTTTCGGGGTGAAACCGGAATTGGTGATCAAGGGTGGCTCAATCGTGTGGGCCCAGATGGGCGATGCCAACGCCTCGATCCCCACCCCCGGACCAGTGCACGGCCGGCCGATGTTTGCCGCTTTTGGGGCCGCCCTGGCCCCCAGCTGCCTCACCTTCATGAGCCAGGCAGCCCTCGATGCCGACCTACCCCGCCAGCTGGGCCTGAAACGACCCTGCGTGCCCGTGACCAACACCCGCGGCGACATCGGCAAGGCCTCAATGAAAAACAACACGGCCCTGCCGAATGTTGAGGTTGACCCCCAGACCTATGAGGTGTTCGCCGATGGGGTGCTGCTCAGCTGCGAACCAGCCGATGTGCTGCCAATGGCCCAGCGCTACTTCTTGCTCTAATCAGCCACCGTTTTGGGGTCACGCGGGCTATTGGGCCGCTCCGGCAGCAGCTGGGGAAGCTGGGGCAGGGGTTCGCTGAAGCCTATCCCCATGGTGGTAAAGGTTCTGGAGCGAACAAACCAACGCACAAAACCCGCCACCTGATGCAAGTCGGCGGTCCGATGCACATGGAAATCAACCAGCAATGCTTGACCTACCTGTAAGTCATGGTTTCCGGTGATAAACAGGCACAAGCCACCTAGACTAATGTCGAGGATGTCGGCATAAAACCACTGGGTGCGAGCTTCAGCGCCTGGGCTGGGCAGCTGAATCAGCAACGGAGGACAGGGAAGCGCCAGGAACCTTTCAAAGCAGCGCTGACCGTCGTCGAGACCCAGAATTTCTGGGTCTTCATCCCCAGCAAAGATTGTTTGGGCCTCATTGCCCCCTGGATCTTTACCGAAGGGTTCTACCCAGGAGACACCAGGCCGTCTGGAGGCATCGCCAGCAGGATTGGGGAGATGGCTGGGCATAACAAAAGCGCCTGGGAGCTGCCATTACTTCACCCTACTGGCGAAGAAAGATAGAGGCCATGGACGGAGCTGGCCTTCCGTATCAACCCACACCGGCGTCAACCCAACGGGTGGACATGATCCCCCCATGGCAGGTGGTGGAGCATGTTTGGGGAATACAGACCAAATCGGGGCTACGACGAATACTTCAGTGCGCCTGATCAGCCCCGCAGCGCCCTGCGGCCCCTGCTCTCCTCCCTGGGCCAGCTGGGCCTCGATGAACTAAATCGCAATCACGCGGCGGCCGGCGTTTTGCTGCGTCGGCTGGGGGCCACCTTTCGCCTCAATGACTCGGGCAACCATGGTGGTGAGCGCATCCTGCCCTTTGACCCCCTGCCGCGGCTGATCGGTAGCGGAGACTGGCAACGCCTCGAGGCAGGCCTGTTCCAGCGGCTGGAGGCGATCGACCTATTTCTGGCCGATGTCTATGGACCCCAAAAAATCCTGAACGACGGCGTAATTCCGCGACAGGACGTGGAGAGCTCCCAGGGCTGGCGACCCCAACTGCAGGGCTTCCAGCCGCCCCTGGGCCGCTGGTGCCACATCTCCGGTTTGGATCTGGTGCGCGATGGCCAGGGCACCTGGCGAGTGCTGGAAGACAACCTGCGCTGTCCCTCCGGCGTGGCCTACTTCCTGGAAAACCGCCGGGTGATGAAGCGGATGTTCCCGAGCCTGTTTGCCGGCCGCACCGTGCAACCTATCGACGATTACCCCTCCCACCTGCTGCAGACCCTGCGGGAGCTGGCCCCCTGGACCGATACCCCCAAGGTGGTGCTGCTCACCCCCGGGGTGTTCAACAGCGCCTACTTCGAGCACAGCTACCTGGCCCAGCAGATGGGCATCCAGCTGGTGGAGGGCCGCGACCTGATCTGCCAGGACGACCGGGTGTGGATGCGCAGCACGGCCGGGCCCGAACCGGTGGATGTGATCTACCGGCGCATCGACGACGACTTCCTCGACCCGGCCGTATTCCGCAGCGATTCGATACTGGGGGTGCGGGGCCTGATGGCCGCTTACCGGGCCGGCCGGGTGGCAATCGCCAACGCACCAGGCACCGGCGTAGCCGACGACAAGCTGATCTACGCCTACCTGCCGGAGATGATCCGCTACTACCTCGGCGAAGATCCAATAATTGAAAACGTACCCACCTACCTCTGCTCCAGGGAGGATGACCGGGCCTACGTGCTGGCCCACCTCAGTGAGCTGGTGGTGAAAGCGGTGGCCGAGGCCGGTGGCTACGGCATGCTCATCGGCCCCCACGCCAGCAGCGAGGAGATCGCCGAGTTTGCCGTCAAGATCCAGGCCGATCCCCGCAACTACATAGCCCAGCCCACCCTCGAGCTCTCCACCGTGCCCTCGCTGAGCGAGGGCGAACTATTCCCCTGTCACGTGGATCTACGGCCCTATGTGCTGCGCGGCAAGGGAGCCTGGGTAAGCCCGGGCGGTCTCACCCGGGTGGCCCTGCGCCGCGGTTCCCTGGTGGTCAACTCTTCCCAAGGTGGCGGCTGCAAGGACACCTGGATCGTGAGTGAACAACCATGCTGAGCCGCGTCGCCGACTCCCTTTATTGGATCAACCGCTATGTGGAGCGGGCCGAAAACATCTCCCGCTTTGTGGAGGTGAGCGAAGCAATGGCCCTCGACTGCCCGCCAGGCAGCGCCGAACCCTGGCTGCCCCTGGTTGATGCCAGTGGTGATCGGGAACTCTTCGATCGTCTTTATCCAGAAGGACGCCCGGAGCAGGTGGTGGAGTTTCTGGTGCGGGCCGAGGCCAATCCCAACAGCGTGGTGAACTGCATCGCCATCGCCCGCGAAAACGCTCGCCAGATCCGCGATGTAATCACCACCGAAATGTGGGAGCAGCTCAACGACATCTATTGGACCCTGTTCGACAACAAGGGGTTCTGGGGTCAGCCCCCCCAGGAACAACTTCGGGACATCCGCCGGGCCTGCCAACTTTTTTATGGCATCACGGATGCCACCCTCAGCCGCGACCTTTCCTGGCAATTCAGCCGCCTGGGGCGGGTGCTGGAGCGGGCTGAAAAAACCACCCGCATCCTCGATGTGAAGTACTTCCTGCTGCTGCCTTCACCTGATGAAGTGGGTGGCGTGCTCGATGAACTGCAGTGGATCTCCCTGCTGCGTAGCGCCGGGGCCTATCAGATGTTCAGGCAGTCACGTCAGCAAGCGATCGAGCCCAAGGCGGTGGCCAGCTTCCTGCTGCTCGACCCGATCTTTCCGCGCTCGGTGCGCTACTGCCTAGAGCGCATCCACGAAACCTTGAGAATCGTGCGCGGCCAGGCGGTGCCAGGAGCTCCAGACGAGCTCGAATGCCTCAGCGGCCTCACCCTGGCCCGCTGGAGCTACAGCCGCATCGACGAGCTGATTGCGAGAGGTTTGCACGAGTCGATCGACGGCCTGCAAAGCGACCTCAACCGGCTCCATGATCTGATCGAACAGCGCTACTTCATCGCCGACCACGCATGCGTGCCCGCGTAACCCACACCTTCACCTACCGCTACAGCGCCCCGGTGCTGCTGGGTCCGCACCGGTTCTGCCTCAAGCCCCGGGGCCACGGCTTTCAGCGGCTGCTGGACTTCCAGCTGGTAGTGACGCCGGAGCCTGGGCGGCTCTACCCCTTGGTGGCAGCCAGCGGCGATGAAATTCTGCGGGCCCGTTTCAATGGGCCAACAGATGCGTTCATCGTGCGGGCCAGCAGCCTGGTGGAAACGGAACCGGCGCCGCTGCTGCAGGTTTGCCTGGAGGGCAGCGAACCGATGCTGCCCTACCCGGTGGGCCACCTGAACGGTGACCTGGCCGGCAGCCTGGAGGGCTGGCTACCCAACGGCCAGCACGACCCAGCCGCGGTGGACATGGCCCAGGAAGCGCTGATGGGCAGCGATCAAAGGGCGCTGATGTTTTTGCAACAGCTGGTGGAAATCATCCAAGACCGGGTCAAGTACACCCAGCGTCACGTGGGTCCGGCCTGGCCCGCCGGCCGCACCCTCAAGGAAAGGGTGGGATCCTGCCGCGATCTGGCGATGCTGATGGTGGAAGCCTGCCGCTGCGTGGGTTTACCGGCCCGCTTCGTGAGCGGCTACCACCTGGTGGAACCAAAGCCTGAGAGCTACGACCTGCACGCCTGGGCCGAGGTGTATCTGCCAGGTGCAGGCTGGCGGGGCTTTGATCCCAGCGGCATAGGCGTGATCGATGATCGCTACATCACCTTGGCCACCTCCTCCAGGCCGGAGCTGACCGCCGCTGTCACCGGCAGCTTTTCGGGTCCGAATGGCGTCGAAAGCCTGCTGGAATGGAGCATTGAGGCAGACATCCAAGAGCCGGCTGCAACCATGCAGTCCGCCTAAGCAAAAGGTGCCTGCAATTGGGTGTCCTCCATTTCCAGACAAACCACCTGATGGCGGCCGCGATCCTTAGCCACGTAAAGCGCGCCATCGGCTGCGGCAATCGCAATGCCCTGTTCTTAAGGCTCAAAGAGGAATGCCTGCGCTGCCGCCGCACCGGCGAGCCCCTCAGCTGCATCACTATCGACGTAGATGGTCTCACCAAAATCAATGACCGCTTTGGCCATAAAATCGGCGACCTAGTTCTGAAACGAGTGGCCAGCGCGGTACGCCAACGGCTGCGCATCACCGACCACTTCTTCCGCAGCGGCGGGGATGAATTCGTGGTGGTGGCCACCGATTGCAATGGGGCCGCCGCCCAGGAAATGGCTGCGGATCTACAAGCCCTGGTGAGCCAGCTGGGGCTAGGCAGCAAGCAGGAACCAGTGCCCACCAGCATCACCACCGGGATAAGCACCATGGAAGGCGATGAGCTCAAACCTGACACCCTGCTGGCTCGCTCGGATACAAACATGCGCCGGGCCAGACAAAATAGGAACTGCTGACCTAATGTTGTGGAGAGGTTTTGGACATCTAGCCCGCGTGCAGGAAGCGCCCATACCCGAAGATGATTCGGCTCGCCTCAAGGAACTGCAGAGCTACGGCGTACTTGATACGCAATCGGAAGCAATCTTTGACGATATCACCCACCTAGTTCAAGATATTACTGGCGCAAAAATAGGAGTTATAAGCCTTGTCGACGAAAATCGTCAGTGGTTCAAGTCTTGCGTTGGCCTCGACGACGCACCCAAGGAAACGCCCAGAAATATTTCATTTTGCGGCCACACAATCGTTCAGCGCCGGCCCTTAATTATAAACGATGCCCTTGAAGATGATCGTTTTGCCGATAATCCACTTGTTCAAGGTGAGCCTCGCATCCGTTTTTACGCCGGCTTCCCCCTAATCGCCGCCAACGGCATGGCATTGGGCAGCCTTTGCGCCATTGATATCGAACCGAAGGCCCTCACACCTAAGCAGGTCACATCCCTAGAGCGACTGGCTCGCCAAGTGGTTAGCCAAATGGAACTGCGGCGAGAAGCCCACCTACTGCAATCCGCCGAATTAGCACTGCAGGCCCAAGGGGGAAACGGGCAGGTCAGGCCAGGCATCCAGCTACTTAGTGAAATCAATCCAGTAATGAATCGGGAGCAGCTACAGCAGATGCTGAGCCTGCTGCTTGGCCTAGATCAAGCACCCTGCTTTGCACTGGCGCGCTGCAAGTTCAAGGAGTATTCCCGCGTCAGCGCCAACATTGGGAGTGCTGCGGCGGAGAACCTAATCCAAACTGGCTTAGAACGCCTACGGGACTGTCTACCTGCTCAAGCATCAACCGCCTACTTCTCAGATGACGAGATAGCAATCGTGCTACCACACCTCTCAGAAGAAAGTGCTATCACAGCGATTGCAGAAAGATGCATGGCGAGCCTTGAGGCACCATTAAAACTAAACGACCGTGATATGGAGCTGGGAATGAGCATGGGCATTGCAATCTTCAAAAACAACTATGGCGATGTTGACTCTCTACTCTCTGATGCCAGCATCGCCCAACGCATAGCCATAACTGATCGCAGCAAAAATAGCAGTTTCAACTTCATCGATCTGCCCGCACGACTAGCGGCACAGCATCACTACCAAGTGGAAACTAATCTACGCCGCGCTATCCGACGCAACGAAATGACTCCCTATCTGCAACCGATTGTTGATATCGCCACGGGCAAGCCTGTAGGCCTGGAATGCCTGATGCGCTGGCGCACCGAAAGCGGCGAAATGATGCTGCCCAATAATTTTTTACAGATATCTCACCTGGCCGGGCTCAGCGGTGAACTTGATCTTCAGATAATCCAGAAAGCAATCCAAGCCAGCCATGAACTAGCCAGCGCTGCACCAGGGCAGCCGCTGCAACTCTCAGTGAATCTCTCCGGCCTACTGCTGGAAAGCGAGGGCCAGCGCCAAAGGTTGCTGCAACTGATCCGCTCCACCCCCTTGCCAAAAAATTGGCAGCTGCAAGTGGAACTGGTAGAGGATTATTTAGATGACAATGGCTCGGAACTAGGAATCTTCCTCAACTCCCTGCGCCGCCTGGGAGTTACCATCGCCATCGACGACTTCGGCACGGGTTATTCCTCGCTCAGCCGCCTCCACAACTATCCAGTGCGCACGGTGAAGGTCGATTGCAGCTTTGTTGAGCGCATCGACGACAGTAGCAATCCCAGCAACCAGTTGCTAAAAACAATCCAGAATCTCTGTGCCGATTTAGGACTGGAAAGTACCGCTGAAGGGGTTGAAACGGACTCTCAACGCGCCTGGCTGCTGCAGAACGGCTATAGGCATGCTCAGGGCTACCTATTCAGCCGGCCGATGTCGGTGGCTGCTATGGCCCACTACTTAGCCGAAATTCACTAGGAAACTACCAGCTAACCCCGTGCAACTTAGGCAGGGGGGCCGTTTTAAAAGTTGTAGCAAATAATCGGGGAATAAGGCGACTGTTGTATACCCGAAACTCCCGCACCACGCTGGCACCAGCCTCACGCACAGCCTGATTAAGCACCACAGAACCATCGTGATCAGAAACTGAGCGGTGAAACGTTCCCGGAGGAATGCGCAGGATGTCGCCACCTGTTTCTAGGCGAACAATGTGATAGGGATAATTCCAGCCCAAATTAACCAAGTAAAAAGTTCGGCCGCCGTGCAGGGCCAACAAATTATCTTCCTGGTGGGGGTGCAGATAAAACTGCCAGGCACCAGTCTTCTCCTCATCCGGAGGGCTCACGGCCGGACCGGCATGGATCACCAGATCGCGGGCATTGGAGCTGGCAACGGTGATATCAAAGAAACGAACAGCGGGGGTATCGCGGAACTTTTCGTAGGGAATCAGCTCAAACATCGGCGCAGACTGGGAAGTGCCAGACCGGGGAAGGGAAGACATTCGGGTAAGAGCAGCGGGTGCTGCCAGATCAAGGCCTAATGAAACTCACCACCGGGGAGCCGGCCGTCGCAACCACTACCTATCAAGGAAACTTGCTTGGATCAGAAGGGGATTGGCATCTCCACATCAGCGGGCTCGGGGGCACATACCGGCACCCGCTGGGCCACCACTTCGCCCAGCACCACGATTGAGGGCGAAGCAAAATCCTGCTCCTCAGCCCGGTCGGCCAGCTCACCCAGCACGCTGATCAACTGCCGCTGACCGCGCACGGTGCCCTGCTGAATCACAGCCGCGGGCGTGTCGGGGGCTAGGCCACCCGCCATCAGCTCCTCGGCGATGCGGCGCAGGTTATGCAGGCCCATGTAGATCACCAAGCCATCACTGGTCTGGGCCAGGCCGCGCCAGTTGACCCCTGGGCGGCCCTTATCGATTTCCTCATGGCCCGTCACGAAGGTGACGCTGGAGCCGGCGCGGCGGTGGGTAACAGGAATGCCCGCGTAGGCCGGAGCCGCGATGCCAGCGGTTACGCCTGGCACCACCTGCACCGGCACGCCCTTGGCGGCTAGGTGGGCGGCTTCCTCGCCGCCGCGTCCAAACAAAAAGGGATCACCGCCCTTTAGCCGCACGATCAGGCGATGGCGGCTGGCCAGTTCCACCAGCACCGCGTTGGTGCTTGGCTGCGGAACGGAATGGTGACCGCGGCGCTTACCGACAAAGTGGAGCTCGCAGCCTTGGGGCACCAGATTCAGCAGGGCCTGGGGCACCAAGGAGTCGTAGACGAGGGCGTCGCACTGGCGCAGCAGCCGGTGGGCCTTGAGGGTGAGCAGCTCCGGATCACCGGGGCCCGCCCCCACCAGATAAACCGTGCCGAGCTGGGCCGGGGCACTCATGGCAGGGCCTCGAGTTCAGCCAGCAGCAGCTGGCGCAAGCCAGGCCGCTGCAGCAACGGCGGACCCACCTGCTCGGCTAGCTGGTCGGTGAGCCGGTTGGCGGCCAGGGCCAGGGCCAAGGCTGGAGCGGCAAGGGTCAGCTTCAGCTGCGCGAGATGGTCTGCACTGTATGGAGTGGCGACGCAGTGGGCGCCGGTGCGCCGCTCCAGGCTGGTGAGATACCGCGCTGCCAGGGGACCCTCCAAGGGGTGATGCAGCAGTAAGGGCCGGGCATCCTGCGTAGCCAATCCGGCCAGCTCCGTAGCGAGGGCCGCCTGCCAGCGGGGCCAGGCCCCCAGGAAAGGCCAGTGCTGGACGCGGGCAAAAGCCGACCAATGGCGCACAATCGCCGGCAAATCGTGGCGCACATGGCCGCCGGGCAGCAGCAGCAGCGGCACCAAGCCGAGGACTTGACCCGGCTGCAGCAGCTCGGTCGCCGCCGGCGGCGGCGCCGCCGAAAGGGCCTGGAGCCGCACCGGCGCACCACGGCGGCACTCCAGCTCGGCGGCCAGGGCCACCAACTCGGCAGGCAGCTGGCCGCCGGCGCGGCCATGCACCACCAGTAGCAGGGGTTGGGCGGGGGTGGCCGCGAGGCGGCGACCAAGGCGCGCCGCCACCTGGGGATCGAGCTCGCAGAGCCGCAGGGGCACCAGGGCGCGGCGGGCTCCGGGCAGACGGGCCAGCAGATCCACCGCCGGGGCAGCCAGCTGGGGATCGAGGTCGCCGGCCAGGGAGCTGAGGCCAGCCACCAGTTGGTGCCGGGGCCACACCGACAAACCACGGGCTACCCCTTCGAGAGCGGCGCGCCGCAATGGGGTAGCGATTGGGGGCCGCATCCAGCTCAGCAGCACGGGCCAGGCCGCAGCCTGGCGCTGGTGACCCAGCAGGGGCAGCAGGGCTATCGCCACGGCCTGGCCAAGAACGCCCGGGCCGGGGGCCAATTGCTGCAGCAGCCAGGCGGCACTAGCCCCATCCCGCTGGCGCAGCACCTGGCTGGGAAGGCCGGGATCGGGATCGGGCTGCTGGCGCCACCAACGCAGCAAACGCCGCTGGGACGGCGGATCCAGCCGCTCCGCCAGCACGGCAAGCAGGTCTGGGTCGGCGCTAAGGCTGCCGTTTTCCAGCGCCAGCAGCCAGGGTTCAAGGTCCAGCTCAGGCTGGTTGCGCAGCTGTTGCAGCCAGCCCCAGCGTGCCGGGGAGCCGCAGGCCGGCAGCTGGGCTGGCTCGCACTGGGGCAGGGCAGAGCTCAAAGCCGCCCTCCGCGCTCAGGAAGCCGCCGGCTCGCGGCGCCGGGCTCCAAATTGCTCCAGCAGCAGCTGCTCCAGCACATCGGCAAGATCACTGAGGGGTACGCCTTTTTCATGCAGCTCGGCCAGCTTGGGCTCGGCGCCCATGGAGCCGCCAAGGAAGATCTTGGCCGCCTCCACCATCTGACCATCCTTACGGGCCTTCGCCCCCATCAGCCCGATCTGACCCATGTAGGGCTGGCCGCAGGCATTGGGGCAGCCGGTCCAGTGCATGCGCACCGCCTCAGGCAATTCGATGCGCTGCTCCAGCTCTTCGAGCACCTGCTGGGCCACGCCCTTGGTGGGGATCAAAGCGAAGCTGCAGTAGGCGTTGCCGGTGCAGCTCACCGCTTCGGCCTGCAGGGTCGAAGGGTCGGGGCGGAAGCGCTGCAGCAGGGGTGCAGCCAGTAGAGCCTCGAGGCGATCGCCGGGCACATCAACGATCAAGGCGTTCTGGGCCTCGGTGAGACGCAGCTCGCCGCTGCCATAGGTGCGCGCCAAAGCGGCAAGCTCCAGCATCGAAGCCGCGTCCAGCCGGCCCATCGGCACGTGCAGCCCCACCCAGTGGAGCCCCTCCTGCTTTTGGGCCTGCACGCCCAGGCCCGAGCGGGGGGCGCGGTTTACCAGGTGGGAGCCAGCGTGGCTGAGCACGGGTTCGGCAAAGGCTGCAACCAGCTCAGCCCGGTAGGCATCGATCCCGAGCTCGTCGATCAGATACATCAACCGGCTTTTGTTGCGCTGCTGCCGGTTGCCTGCGCGCTCGTAGTGATGCAACAACGCCAGGGTGAAGTCGGCTAGCTGCTCCGCCCGCAGCCACAGTCCCAGGGGCACCGCCAACTCGTTGCGCTGAGCTGAAAAGAAGCCCCCCACCAGCACCGTGAAACCCAGCTCACCGTTGTGCTCCGCCGGCAGGAAAGCCAGGTCGTTGTGAAGCAGGAAGCTATCTGATGCGCCCCCCACGGCCACATTGAACTTGCGCGGCAGGTTGCGGGGACCGGCCGGCCCCAGCAGCCGCGCCTGAATCGCCTCCACCAGGGGGCGGGTGTCGACGATCTCCTCTGGGTCAATGCCCGCCAGCGGGTTGCCGGTGATGTTGCGGGGGTTGTCGTGGCCCGACTGGCGGCTGGTGAGCCCCAAGGTCTCCAGCGCCACCATCAGCGGCGCCATGTCCTCCAGCAGCAGGCCCCGCAGCTGCAGGTTTTGGCGGGTGGTGATGTCGGCACTGCCGTGCTCGCCACAACGATCGATCGCCTCAGCCAGCAGCTCCAGCTGCTCAGCGCTGATCACGCCGTTGGGCAGCCGCAGCCGCAACATGAAGCGCCCGGGCGTCACAGGCCGGAAGAAGATCCCCAGCCACTTGAGCCGGATCGTGAGCGTGGCTTCGTCGAGTGCTTCCCAGCCTTCACGCCCCATTTCGGCAAGCCGGGGCGCCAACTCCAAGCCGCAGAGCTCGGCCTTGGCCTGCTCGATTTTGCTGAGGGGCGGCTGGCTGGCCGCAGAAATGGTGGAGCTAGTCATGGGGCGGAATCTCGAAACACGGAACAACCTCGGCATGTCCGCCCTGCCGCCACACAGCCGCAAGGTGGATCCGAGCAAGCGCCGATGAGAGCTACGCCGCCGGAAAACAGAAATGGGAAAAAAGCTCCCCGCAGGGAGACAATTGGAATTGTCTGCAGTGCGAGTCGCTTCCTGTGTCGCAACCGCTACAATCCACAGTTCCAGAGGCGGAGGCAGAGCTCAGACGCCTGCAGCGCCTCGAAGCCCTCGGCCCCGAACGGGCCCGCTTTCGCGAACTGATTGCCAAGGTGGGCAGCGGTGAGCACACCAGCACGGGCCTCAGCCGCGATGAGGCCCGCGACGCCATGGACCTGATGCTCCAGGGTCAGGCAAGCGATGCGCAGCTTGGAGCCTTCCTGATCGCCCACCGGATTCGCCGGCCGCTGCCGATCGAATTGACCGGCATGCTCGATAGCTACCGCAGCCACGGCCCAAAGCTGGAGACCCCTGGCCGCCAGGCCATTTGTTTCGGCGTGCCCTACGACGGCCGCAGCCGCACCGCCCCCCTGCTGCCCCTGCTCGCCCTAGTGCTAGCCGGCGCCGAGATCCCGGTGGTGCTGCACGGCGGCGACCCGATGCCGGTTAAGTACGGCGTCACCCTGGCCGAGCTTTTTTCCGCCCTCGGCATTGAATGGCGTGGGCTCAGCCTCGCCGCACTGCAGCAACGGTTGAGCACCCACCACCTGGGCCTCACCCACCAGCCCGACCACTTCCCAGCTGCGGAAAGGTTGCTGCCGGTGCGCGATGAAATTGGCAAGCGCCCCCCCGTGGCCAGCCTGGAACTGCTCTGGACCCCCCACTGCGGCGACCACCTACTAGTGAGTGGTTTCGTCCATCCCCCCACCGAAAAACGGGCCTGGGAGGCCCTGGCCACCGCCGGTGAAACCGAGGTGCTCACCGTGAAGGGCCTGGAGGGGTCGACCGACCTACCCACCAGCCGGGCTGGCATCACCGCCCGGGTCCGCCAGGGCTCGCTGGAGCGGCTGCTCGTGCACCCCCGGGACCACGGCCTCCACGGCGATGAAATCGCCTGGGAAAACTTGGAAACCTGGCAGCAGCAAGCACTGGCCGCCCTCGGTGGCGAAGGCCCCCTGGCCGCACCGCTGCTCTGGAATCTGGGGGCCTACCTCTGGCTGGCTGATCGCTTCGAAAACCTTGCTGACGCCCTCGAGCAAGCGCGAGCTCTACTCGCCTCGAGGTGCGGCGAGCGACTGCGGCAAACCCTGGCCAATCCCAGCGAAAGCGGCAATCGGTAGCAATTGCAACCCTCAAGTTGAAGCCAGCCGTGGTCTTGTAATTGGGTCGGTCAGCTTGTGCGCCGGCTCGATTTTTAGACCGGTTCGGTGCGCTTCTTTGTGGAGCCCGTCCGGAGTGCAGTTGCCGCCACTCCGGCCCATCCCAATCCAGCCATGTCCAACCTTTCGCGCCGCAAGTTTCTAATCACCGCCGCCGGTTCGGCAGCTGGAGCCATCTGGCTAGCCGCCTGTGGCAGCCCCAGCAAAAAATCTGAAAATCAAACAACAAGTCAGGCCGGTGGTGCGGATGCACCTGAGCTGAAGACTGCCACCTTGGGCTTCATCGCCCTCACCGACGCTGCGCCCCTGATCATTGCCCTGGAGAAGGGTTTGTTTGCCAAGCACGGCATGCCCGAGGTGAAGGTGGTGAAGCAAACCTCCTGGGCCGCAACCCGCGACAACCTGGAGCTAGGTAGCAGCGGCGGCGGCATTGATGGCGCCCACATCCTCTCGCCTATGCCGCTACTGCTAACTGCCGGCACGATCACCAAGACCAAGCAGCCCCTGCCGATGTACACCCTGGCGCGGCTAAACCTGCAGGGCCAGGGGCTGTCGGTGTCGAAGGACTACCTGGCTAACAAGCTCAGCATCGACAACAAAGAAGGCTTGGCAAAAGCAACGCAACAGGCCAGCGCTAAGGGCAAGAAATTCAAAGCGGCCGTTACCTTCCCCGGCGGCACCCACGACCTATGGATGCGCTATTGGCTCGCCGCCAATGGCATTGATCCCAATAAGGATGCCGACCTGGTAGTGGTGCCACCCCCCCAGATGGTGGCAAACATGCAGACCGGCACCATGGACACCTTCTGCGTTGGTGAGCCCTGGAATCAGCGCCTGGTGAACAAGAAACTGGGTTACACAGCCGCCGTCACCGGCGAACTCTGGAAAAACCACCCCGAGAAGGCCTTCTCAATGCGGGCCGACTGGGTTGATCAAAACCCCAAGGCCGCTAAAGCCCTGCTGATGGCCGTTCAGGAAGCCCAGATCTGGTGTGAAGATCCAGCAAACCTTGATGAACTCTGCGAAATCACAGCCAAAGACAAATACTTCAAAGTCAGCGTAGCCGACATCAAACCCCGTCTGGCCGGCGACATCGACTACGGCGATGGCCGCGTTGTTAAAAACAGCCCTCTGAGAATGCGCTTCTGGAGCGAAAACGCCTCCTTCCCCTTCAAGAGCCACGACAAGTGGTTTGTTACCGAAGATATGCGCTGGGGCTACCTACCCTCTGACACCGATATCGGTGCTTTGGTAAATAAGGTGAACCGGGCTGATCTCTGGAAGGAAGCCGCCAACTCAATCGGCCAAGGAAAGGCCATTCCCGGCAGCGATTCGCGCGGCAAGGAAACCTTCTTTGACGGTGTGGTGTTCGACCCAGAAAATCCCAAGGCCTACCTAGATGCCCTAGCAATCAAGGCGATGAAGTGAACTTAAAGGCCCAGCAACTTCCCCGTTCCCTCTCCCGCCATCCGTGAACCCCAACGCTTCTCCGGGCCGGCCCTCCCGCCGGCGCCGGCTGCTGCCGGCACTGCCCCAAATCATGCCCTATCTGCTCTGCATCGGTGCTTTTCTGCTGGTTTGGCAGTTGCTTTCGGGCGCTCTTGGCGCTGCGCGACTTCCCGGCCCGATCAACGTGCTGGTTGATACCTGGGATCCCTACATCAGCCAGCCGTTTTTCGATGACGGTGGCACCAGCAAGGGCCTGGGCTGGCAGATCCTGATCTCGCTGCAACGGGTGGCGGTGGGCTACGGCTTGGCGGCGGTCGTGGGAGTCGCCATCGGCGGCCTGCTCGGATTAAATCGCTTCGCCGGCAAAGGGTTTGATCCGGTGGTGCAGGTGCTGCGCACCGTGCCACCACTGGCCTGGTTTCCGATTTCGCTGATGGTATTTCAAGACGCCAATACCTCGGCGGTATTTGTGATCTTCATCACGGCGATCTGGCCGATCATTATCAATACGGCTGTGGGTATCCAGGAGATCCCCCAGGACTACACCAACGTGGCCAGGGTGCTGCGCCTCAGCAAGCGGGCCTACATCAGCAACATCGTGATTCCGGCCACGGTGCCCTACGTATTCACCGGCCTACGCATCGCCGTGGGCCTGGCCTGGCTGGCAATCGTGGCTGCAGAGATGCTGAAGGCCGACGGCGGCATCGGCTACTTCATCTGGGATGCCTACAACGCCGGCGGCGATGCCAGCTCCAGCCAAATAATCCTGGCGATCATTTATGTGGGAGTGGTGGGCCTGCTGCTGGATCGCCTGGTGGCCTGGGTGGGGCGCAAGGTAAGCAAGGGAGCCGCCTAAATGACCACTCCAGCTGGACTGATCAGCGTCGATGCCGTAACCCAGGTATTTCCCCTCGATGACGGCGGCCGCTACGTAGCTCTGCAGGGCATCAATCTCGATATCGCCGCAGGCGAATTTGTATCGCTGATTGGCCACTCCGGCTGCGGCAAGAGCACCCTGCTCAACCTGCTAGCCGGGCTCGACCAGGCCAGCGAGGGCGGCATCTTGATTAATGGCCGTCAGGTGACCGATCCAGGCCCTGATCGCATGGTGGTGTTCCAGAACTATTCGCTGTTGCCCTGGCTCACGGTGCGCCAAAACATCGCCCTTGCCGTAAACACCGTCTACCCCTCCAAAAGCACCCAGGAGCGGCGCGAGATTGTTGATCGCAACATCCAAACGGTGAATCTCAGCGCAGCCGCCAACAAATTTCCAGCCGAACTATCAGGCGGCATGAAGCAGCGGGTGGCGATTGCTCGGGCCCTGGCCATCCGGCCCAAGCTGCTGCTGCTCGATGAACCCTTTGGCGCCCTCGACGCCCTCACCCGCGGCAATTTGCAGCAGCAGCTGATGCAGATCTGTCAGGAATCGGGGCTTACCGCCGTGATGGTCACCCACGACGTCGACGAAGCCCTGCTGCTCTCAGATCGGGTCGTGTGCCTGAGCAACGGACCAGCAGCCGGCATCGGCCACATCTTGAAGGTGCCCCTGCCGCGCCCCCGGGACCGGCTCACGGTGATGGACCACCCCGACTATTACCACCTCCGCGCCGAGCTGATCCACTTCCTGCAGGAGCAGCGCCGGCTCAAGCAACTCGCCGCCAGCTCGCGATGACCACCGCTACCTCTAGCCCTGCCTTCCTCGAGTTTCGGGACGTGGGCCAGGTTTTCCAGTCTCGGCGCGGGCCATTTGAGGCCCTGCGTGACATCAATCTCCAGGTGCGGCAGGGGGAATTCCTCTGTGTGATCGGCCACTCCGGCTGCGGCAAGAGCACCCTGCTCAACATGGTGTCTGGCTTTCTGCAGCCCAGCCACGGTTCGGTAACGCTGCAAGGCAAGCCGATCACAGGGCCCGGCCCCGACCGGATGGTGGTGTTTCAGAACTACTCCCTGCTGCCCTGGCTCACGGTGTGGCAAAACGTAGAGATGGCCGTCAAAGCGGCCCGGCCCGAACTGGCTGCAGGCAGCCGGCACGAGGTTGTGACTCACCACCTGGAGATGGTGGGCCTGATGGAGGCGCGCACCAAACGCCCTGGGCAGATTTCGGGGGGCATGCGCCAGCGGGTAGCGATCGCCCGCGCCCTGGCCGTGTCACCAGCGGTGCTGGTGCTGGATGAACCCTTCGGGGCCCTTGATGCCATCACCAAGGAGGAGCTCCAAGAAGAGCTGCTAGCTATCTGGCGTGAGCAGAAACCCACCGTGCTGATGATCACCCACGACATCGACGAGGCCCTATTTCTGGCCGACCGAGTCGTGATGATGACCAACGGCCCTGCCGCCGGCATCGGCGAAATCCTCGAGGTGCCCTTTGAGCGGCCCCGTCGCTACGAAGCCATCCAGGAAGACCCCCGCTACGGCCAGCTGCGCAACCACGCCCTCGATTTTCTATATCGCCGCTTCGCCCACGACGTGGATTAGGTCAGGCCGGCGTCAGCGCCACCGCCGCTGCCTTGAGCTCCGGCTGCTTCGAAATCGGGCAGCCCAGCTCATGCATCAGTCGATTGGCCTCACAAGCCAGCTCGCCTTGGGAGGCGCCCCAGTGCATCGGCAAAAACACGGTGCCGGGCCGGATGCGATCGGTGATTTGCACCTTCACCGACACCGCACCGCGGCGCGACCGCACTAAGGCCAGAGCCCCATCAGCCAAGCCGGCGCGATCCGCATCGCTTGGATGCACCTCCAGCAGCGGTTCGGGGTGGGCCTTGAGCGCCCGCGCCACATGGGCCGTGCGGGTCATGGTGTGCCAGTGGCCCAGCAGCCGCCCCACCGTGAGCACCAGGGGATAGGAGTCGCAGGGGGGTTCCGCCAGGCCCAGGGGCGGATCGGCCCAGAGGAGTGCCTTGCCGGAAGGGGTAGGGAAGGCCAGATCGCCATAGAGGCGCGCCTTGCCGCCGCCGGGGGCGGTGCCGGCGGGGAAGGGCCACTGCTGGGGGCCGTGCTCAGCCAGGAGCTCGTGGCTAAGGCCGCTGCTATCGCAGAGCCGGCCAGCCGTGAGTGCCACGAATTCGGCATACACCTCGCCGGCGTCAGGCCAGCCGAACTGCGCCTTAAAACCGAGGCGCCGGCCCAACTCCGCAAAGATCGCCCAGTCGGCCCGGGCTTCGCCTGGGGGCTGGCGGAAGGCAGAGCAGAGGGTGACTCGGCGCTCTGAGTTCACCATTACACCAGCCTTTTCGCTCCACTGGGCCGCCGGCAGCACCAGGTGAGCCAGCGCCTCGGTTTCCGTGCCGGCATAGGCCTCGCTCAACACCACCAGCGGGCAGTTCGCCACCGCCGCCCTCACCCGATCGAGGCTGGGCAGGCTCACCAGCGGGTTGGTGGCCGCCACCCACCAGAGGTCGAGCTCGCCGCGCTCCATCGCCTCGATCTGCTGCCACACCACCAAGCCAGGCTCTGGCGAGATCGAGCCAGCAGCAAAGCCCCAGTGGCGCTCCACCTCGGCCCGGTGCGCTGGATCACCTACGGCGCGGTAACCGGGCAACAGCTGGGCCAGGCCACCCACCTCGCGGCCACCCATGGCATTGGGCTGGCCGGTAAGTGAAAAGGGTCCGGCGCCGGGGCGGCCGATCTGGCCACTCACCAGGTGCAGGTTGCAAATCCCGGCCACGGTGGCGGTGCCCTCGCGGCTCTGGTTCACCCCCATCGACCAAAGGCTGAGCGCCGCCTGGCTGGCGATCCACCAGTCGGCCAGCTGACGCAGGTCGGCCTCGGCGATGCCGCACACCGCCGCCGCCCGCGCCGGCTGCCAGGCCCGCCAGAGGGTCTCCAGCTCGGCGAAACCCTCGGTGTGGGCTGCCACGCAGGCCTGATCCACACCGCCCAGCTCTAGCAACAGATGACCCAGGCCGCAGAGCAGGGCCAGGTCGGTGCCGGGGGCGATCGCCAGGTGCAGGTCGGCGGCATCGCTGGTAGCGGTGGCGCGCGGATCCACCACCACCAGGCGCGGCCCATTCCCCTTTCGCCGGCGCTTAAGCAGCCGCTGGAACAGCACCGGATGGCAATCGGCCGTATTGGTGCCGATCAGCAGCACCAGATCGGCCAGATCGAGGTCGTCGTAGCAGCAGGGCGGGCCATCGGAGCCGAAGCTGCGGGCATAGCCAGCCACCGCCGAACTCATGCAGAGGCGCGAGTTGGCGTCGAAGTTGTTGCTGCCCAGGGCGCCCTTGAGCAGCTTGTTGGCTGCGTAATAGTCCTCGCTGAGGAACTGACCGGAGCCGTAGATCGCCAGCGCTTGGGGCCCCTTGGTGGCCAAGGTCGCCTCGATGCGCTCCACCAGGATGGTGAAAGCCCGCTGCCAGCTGATCGGCTCAAAGGGCTGGTCGATGCGCGCACGCCACAGGGGCGTGGTGAGGCGGTTGGGGTGCAGGGTTTCGCCCACCGTGGCGCCCTTGATGCACACCTGGCCCAGGGACGAGGGATGGTGGCGGTCGCCGCGGGCGATCCAGATGCCGCCGGGTTCAGCGGGGGCCTTCAGCTCCAGGCCGCAGCCCACGCCGCAGTAGGGGCACTGGGCTAGGGCAGCTGGACTGGCGGCCGGAATGGCGGGATGAGTAGCCATGGGGCTATTCGACCAAGCCAAGGCGCCCGATGATGGTGGCAGTTGTTACCGCAGTTCCCCCTGGGCTCTCTTCTAGCCAGAACCTGCTTCCACTTCGAGGCCGACTTCACCGCCGACCTGCGCTGCATTCCGATGGCCGTGCGGCGCAAGCTCGATCTGGCCGGCGTGAAGCTGAAGCTGCAGCACTGGAGCGAGCTGAGCGAGACAGAACGCGTTGAGCTGCTGGCCTGGCCCGATGACCCCGCCGCCATCGAGGCGTTGCGCCAGCACCTGCAGGCGCGCACCAGCGCCCTCAGCGCCGGCCAGGCCAAGGACCTACCCCGACCCGACGCTGAGCCCTGGCAGCAGGCCGACCAGCTGCCCGAAGTGCTGGCCGCC
>NZ_JAGQCP010000004.1:0-114076 GCF_024346255.1 Cyanobium sp. BA5m-10
CTTCTCGGTAGCCGAGGGCATTGATGCCGATGGCCACGACCACCGCCCGCGATACCACCTGCATGTTCTGCCCCAGACGTCCGTGTAGGTAGGTGGCGTCGAGGTAGACGTAGGGGAAGCGGGCATGCTCAAGCGGCCGCTGCAGGAAGGCCTTGACCTGCTCATCGAGCCCCTGGCAGATGCGGCTCACCTCCGATTTGGAGATGCCGCTGGCGCCGCCCAATGCCTCCACCAGGGCATCAACCTTCCTGGTGGAGATGCCGCCGGTGTAGGCCTCCATAACCACGGCGTAGAGGGCCTTATCGACACGGCGGCGTGGCTCAAGCCAATCTGGAAAGAAGCTGCCCTGCCTCAGTTTTGGGATGGCCAGGCTGAGATCCCCCACCTGGGTGGTGAGCAGTCGCTGGCGGTAGCCGTTGCGGTGGGTGGATCGCTCATCGGGGCAGCGTTCATGGCGCGTGGCTCCAATGGCAGCGGAGACCTCGGCCTCCAGCAGATCCTGGAAGCCCCGGCGCACGATCTCAGGGATCAGGGCGCCAGCGGTGGTGCCCTCCATGAGCTGGCTCAGCTCGGAGGCGCCACTATGGGTAAGGGTCATGGTCTGTGTTCGGTTTGGTGGTAGTTCTCCGAACAGGGTCACAGACCGGCCCACCCATTGCCACAGCTGATGTCTGAGGGAGGCGAGCCGTCAGCCCCGGCTACGCCGGGGCTGATCCCCCCGAGTTACACCACTCCATGGGACGCCGCTCGGCAGCGTGATCAGTGGCTTCGGAGCGGGCCTGCAGATCGCGCAACCGTGCCGCCAATAGGGCAGTGCGGTTCATTGATTGGGGAACGTCCTGGGGGCCTGCTGCTGGCCTCGCTCATGGCGTCCCTGCATTATCGCGCACCTGGGCCCAGGCGCAAGGGGGCGACTAGGCCAGCGGGGGGATCGAAGGGGATCGGCCCAGCTAGCCCCTCAGCGCCTATCAGCGAGCACGGATCAGGCGGGTGCCGATGGTTGGCGGTTGGCCTGAAGGTTGGCGGTTGGTTCTTAGGTTGGCTGCCCTGCCAACCTTTACATCCCTTGCGCTGCAGGCGGTTTGGTGCTGAAGGTTGGTTGGTTGGTTGGTTGGCGGTTTTGAACGTGAAAAATGACTGAAAGCACAGTGAGCAGGAAAAACATCAAAAACAGCCAACCAACCAACCTTCAGGCCTACTTCCCTGTGAGGGACTTACTTTTTAAGGTTGGCTGCATCGCCAACCTTCAGCCAACCAACCAACCTTCAGGGCAGGGCACAGGTGGCCCGGTAGCTGACCGCTTGCCGCTTGCCCACCTCCACCTCCCCGTAGCCAGCAGCGGCCAGGGCTCGGGCGGCCTCGGCAAACGCTGCGGCGTCGGTTTCCTTCCTGGCCTTGGCGCTCAGCCTTACTGCCAGTTCCTTCCACCGGATCGGCGCGGCAACTGCTTCGGCCACCCGATGAACGGTGCGCATCAGCTGGCCCACGCCACCAGCTGCAACCTCGGCATGGAGCCCTAGCGCCCAGGCATCAAGGTGATCCACCAGGGCGGCGGCTTGCTCGATGGTGGCCTGTTCGATCAGGGCGCCGCTGTTTGCCTCCCCGGCGGCGATGCGCAGCAGGTGCAGGACACCGGCCACCCTGAGCACCTTGCCGGCCGACTTGCCGTAAAGCGCGGACTGGGCGCCGATGGTGGCTCCTAGGGCAGCCCGCTGCCGGTTCAGCTCGTAGTGAGCGAAGCTCTCAGCCGCTGCTGGTGCCAGCCGGTAGGTGTGGCGTGGCAGCCGATAGACGGCGCTGCAGGCGTCGGCCAGGGTTTGCGCTGCGGCTTCCACCTCTCCCACCTCGGCGGCGCTGGTGCTCATCGGCAGCGGTATGGCCCGCTCAGGCAGCGGCACAAACAGGAAGCGAGCCCACAGGCCTGAGGCGTCGCCATCGGCCACCAGCTGCCGCAGCACATCGGGTTGGGTGCTGCCCCAGATGCTCAGCTGGCTGCGGCTGTAGTGGCGGTCTCCCACGATCCGCAGGCTGCTGAGCCCGCTGCCGTCGAACAGCTCAAGCAACTGCTGCTCATCGGCTCCCCTGCCTCCCCGGTAGGCGTTCAGCGATCCGAATAGTCCGCTCAGTTCATCGCGGTTCACCAGCAGGCCCAGGCCGGCGGCCTCCTGTGTCTGCAGTTGTGCGGCCAGGGCCTCCCCGGTGAAGTCGGAAACGCTCAGGCGTTTAGGGGTTGGCGCGGCTGGCTTGGCCTCGCCTTTCTTCATCTCGCGGCACTCCTGTTCCCAGGCCGCGCGCTCGCGTTGGTTGGCGTGGGCCAGCTCAGCCCGAAGGCCAGCGGTTGGCGCTTCCACCAGCAGCCGACCGATAGGCGACTTCTTCGCCCCAGATCGCCCCACCAGGCAGGCGAACAGGTTTATGGGTACGCGGTAGCCAGCGACTGCGCAGCCCTCAACCTCGGTTCCCAACTTCACCAGGCCGGCCACTGTTGCCAGGAATGGCAGCACAGCCGATGGGCCACAGCAGGGCAGGTAGCGGGAGCGGGTTTCGATCGCTGCGGCAATGCTGGGGGGCAGCAGGTAGCCAGCACTGAGCAACTCGCCAATCTCTTGACGGTCGTGCTCGGCGGCGATCTGCTGCGCCTCAACGGCAACGGCCACTACCTGCAGTTGCTCGGCGCGGATCGCTTCGGCCATCCGCTGAACGTCGAATGATGCTTGTTCCGCTGCTGCGGCCAGCTCGGCCACCAGGGCGGCCAGATCAGCGCCGCCCATGCCTTCGCTGATCGCTTCGCGCAGTCGCTCGGCAACCTCAGCCATCGTTAGTAAACGGCTGTGCTTGGGCTCGGGCGCCTGGTGTTGTTTCCGCTTCGATTTGAGCGGAACCACCTTGTTATTGGTGGCGCTCCTGGCAAGGCTGAAACCGTGCTCACCCGCTATTGCCCAAAACGAAGCGGCCTCGCGGGTGCTGCTGCTGTGGAGCACTTGCTTGGCTGTAGCGCGGTCTGGCCACTTGCTGGCCAGCAGGTCGAGGGCCTGCTCCTCAGGCAGGCCAATCTCCGCCAGGGCGGCTGCGCAACCACATAGGGCACGGCGGCTGGGCTCGTAGGTGTTGCCCCCCACCACCCGCTCGGGGATGCAGGCTGCGGCGGCCTCGATCTCCTGCAGGGTGCGATGGGGCAGGCCTCGGGCTGGCGGTTTCGCGGGTGCTGCTGGCGGTGGGGTCAACAGCGAGGGCAGACAGGCTTCGATCTGCTCTGGGCTGTAGCGGGTGGCGCTGGTGTGCACCACTTCGGCCACCTTCCCGTTGGGCTGGCCGGTTTTCTTGTCGATGTAGGCGAAGCCAGGCAGCCGCATCAGGCGGGCTTCGTTCTTGCACTTCTGATCGGAGCCGCAATGGTCAATCAGCTGGGCCTGCAGCGGCCGCCACTGCGCTTTCTCCATGGCCTCGGTTAGCAGCCAGTAGCAGTGCACCGACTTGTTGCCTGTCAACAACTGGATGGTTGGCTCGGGCAACCCCAGCTCTAGCCAGGCCTGCAGTTGCCACTCGATCGGCCTGTCGTCCCATTCAGCAAACAACGCGGGGCAGCTCGTTACGTCCTCGTTCTCGACGCCGCCGGCCTTGCCTGATGCGGTGGTGCTGTTGCCGGTGACGAAGTAGATCGACTCACCCGCCTGGTTGTCGCGGGCCAGGGCCTGCAGGTCGAAGCCGTGTAGGTCTTTGCCCCTGCGGCTGCGGTTGGCTCCCTTGCCGTGCCGGACTGTGCGGAAGTAGGTCTGGCCGGGGTCTTTGCCCAGCAGCTGCAGAAACTGCTCTGCGGGGTGATTGGGCAGGGTCCGCTCAGGTTCGGCGGCGGCCTGTGCGTGATGGTCTAATGATCTCGAATTAGATTGCATTGCAGCAACGTCCCCAGACGGTTGCGGTTGGTTGATTGCCGGTCCCCTGCCGGCGACGCACTGGGCCTCCATCGGGGGCCCTTTGCGCTGGGCGGCGTTCATCAGGCCAGAACCCGGCGGCTGCGCTGAGCCAAGGCTGTTTCGCAGGCTTCGGCGTTCCAGAGCAGCGGCGGACGCTTCAGCCCTGCACCTACGGCGCGGTAGTGAACACCTGCTTTCAGAACGCCTTCAGCTCGGAGGCGGGCCAGGGTGGCGGGGGAAAGCCGAATCGCTTGGGCGGCTTCGGTGGTTGTGAGGGTGAAAGCCATGGTTAATAACGAGCTGTCCCGTTCAACCTATGGACCTCGTTTTTGCAGATTTAATCGGGCTTCTTCGGCTTTCCCCAGTTAGTGGAAAACCCTGAAACTAACTGCGGCGTCTAGTCGAAACCTGGGGATTCTTTATCCCTTGCTGTTTTAGTCGTCGCTGGGGAATTGTGGAAATCAGCGAGCCATCACCCGATCCCGCACGGTGGCCAGCAGCTTCGGTGCATCCAATCGGCGCCCATAAGTGGACAGGTGAACCTGGGGGCTGTGCCCCATCAGCTGCGCGCTCTCTCTGACATGGAGTCCCAACTGCAGGCCCAAGCGCAGGGCGAACGCATGGCGCAGCCCGTAGGGCGTCAGCTCGCGCGGCAGCTCGATCTCCATTGGCTGCCGATCCATCAGGCGGGCCAGCTGCTGGCCCAGCACCTCTCCTGGTGATCGAGCCGCCACCATCCCTGGCGGCAGGCCATGCTCCTGGAATCGCTGCACCAGATCAAAGCAATCAGCGGGCCAGTCTTCCGGCGGGACTGCCGGCACTGCTCTGGGACCGCTGGAGCCTTTGCTGCTGCGCTTGGTGCGAGTGACTTGGGCGAGGGGCAATCCCTCATCGGTCCGCAGCTCCAGGCCCTGCAGCTCTGCGGGGCGTAGCCCGAACGCGATCAGGCAATCCCAAGCCACCAGATCGGCGGGTGTGAGGCGATAGCTGCGCAGGAGTCTGGCGCGTAGTTCCTGAATCTCTGGATCGTTGAAAGCCCGCACACCTTCGGCAGCGGCAGCGGCCTTGCCATTGCCACGCATCGCCACGATGGTTTCCGGCCATTCCCAGCCGGCTTGCTTCCACAGGGCACGGATGCGGTCGTGGGCCATTTGCCGGGCCCTGCCGTTGGGCTCCCAGTTGCGCAGCACGGCCTCCAAAAGATCGCTTTCATCGGGCCAGGCCCTGGAGCCGGCCACCTCCACCAGCCGATTCAGATAGGGGAGGTAGGTGCGGTTCCAGGTGCTCATCCCAATGCGCTCGCCCACTAGGGCGGCCTTGAGCCGATCGGTGAGCCGCTGGAGTGTGGCCGGGGCCAGCTGCCCGGCTTTCCCTTCGGTTGGGAGAGCGTCGGGGTCGGGCCACCTCCAGGTCCCTGCAATCACCGAATCAAAAAGGGCGCAGGCTTCAGCCAGGGCGTCTTTGAACATGGCCGGCCCTGCGGGTGTGCTCAGCCAGGCGTCGCGGCGTCTTAGTGGGGCGTCGGCCGCCTCATCGGGTCGTGGCGGCAGCTCGGTGGAGCGGACCCTGAGGCGGTCGCCTTTCAGCTCAATGAACCAGCCAGATCGGCCTTGACGGTGCCGCTTGAAGGCCACGCTCAGGTCCGCCAACCATCCCAGTCGCTTTTGCCCCATTTCCCCCTCGGTGGGAAATCTGTGGGAAAAACTAGCCGACCCTGACGAATCCAGAGGGATTCTGGGCTATCTCGCAGAATGAGACGGCAAATAAAAAGCCAAGCCAGGACAGGGAGAAACCCTAGATCCCGCTTGGCTTTTGGTAACGCCCCCTGTTGGATTCGAACCAACGACCGGCTGCTTAGAAGGCAGCTGCTCTATCCGGCTGAGCTAAGGGAGCAGCCGTTGCCATGATCGCTCAGCAGGTGGGGGCCACACAACTGCTGCCCTGGCGCCAAAGTAGTTGTAGTGATCTTTTTTGAAATGCGGCTCGCCCTGCTTTTTTCTGCTGCTGGCCTGCTGGCCCTGGCGGCTCCCTTGGGCGCCCAGGCTGTGAGCTTGGATGAGGCCTGCGGCATATTTGCCGGCAAGCTCAGTGCCGCCCAGGCTGCGGGTGATACCCAAAAAGCCCAGAAGATCTATCAAGAGGGCTCAGCGCGCATCGCCTCGAGGTTCAACGGTGCCAGCTGCCCGAACGTCAAGCCACCAACCCCCTAAACCTGCTGGCTCTTTAGGCCTACACTGGTCTGCTGCGCAACTCTCGCCCCATGGCTGCCACCCGGCTCACTGACAGCCAGAAGATCGAGATCGTGGCTCGCTACCGCGCTGGTGAAGTCAGCGCCGAACTGGCAGAGGCCTATGGCTGCAGCACCAACACGGTGAGCCGCGTGGTGAAGGCTGGTCTAGATCCAGCTGAATACGAGCAGCTCAAGCAGCAACGCATTCGGCCGCTCAAAGTTTCACAAGAACAACCTGCTCTAGAACCAGCTGCTCCAGAACAAGCCGCTTCAGAACTAGCTCCATCAGAGCCTGAACTCTTGGAGCCTGAACCCCTAGAGCCTGAACCCCCTGCGCTTGAGCTGGCAGAGCCTGAGCTGCCAGAGCCGGCCGGCGACGACGAAGACCATGCGGTGCTGGCAATCGATGACGCCGATGATTTTGGCGATGACGCCAATGAACTCGACTTCGCTGACGACGACCTAGCCGACCAGTTTGTGGCCGTGCCGCTGTTGCTGGTGGATCACGTTGGTGAGCTGGCCCAATGCCAGCCGCTCGCAGATGCGCCCCTTCCAGCCAGCGTCTACATGCTGGTGGACAAAACAGTGGAGCTCCAAGCCAAGCCGCTCAAGGACTTCCCCGAACTTGGCCAGTTACCCGATGGCGAAGAGGAGCGGCAGGCCCTGATGGTGTTTGCTAATCCCCGCCAGGCCAAACGCCACTGCGGCCGCACCCAGCGGGTGATCAAGGTGCCAGACACTCGCATCCTGGAGCGCACGGCGCCCTACTTGATCGCCCAGGGCATCAGCCGGGTTGTGATGGAGGGCAGCCTCTACTCTTTGCCAGGCAGTTAATCGGCCAGGCAGTTAATTGACAGTCAGTTAATTGCCAGGCAGTTAATCACCGGGCAGTTGCTCGTTGCGGGGGGCGAGCAGGGCGGCGCTGCAGCCGCCACTGAGTACGCCAATTACTAGAGCAATTCCCACCAGAAAACCGGCTGGCAGAGGGGTGCTGCGGGCAAAGCCCAAGTTGAGGCTGGGGCGCTGGTCGAGGTTTTGAGCACCCAGGCAGAGAATCGCGAGCAGCAAGCCACCGCCCAGCAGGCTGGATGCAAGCAGGCGCAGGCGCAAGACCATCAGGGCAACAGGAGAACTCTCTGGCGGCAGTCTGCCCGGTCAGGACTCCTGGTGCAGCAGGGCGTAAAGCTCCCGCTTGCTGTGGCCGGTGCGCTCGGCCAGCAGCTTGGCGGCGGCGTTGCTGCTGTGGCCGGCCCGCTGCAGCTCCTGGAGCTCGGCGCTGAGGGCAGCGCTATCCCAGGCCAGGGGCTCTGGCGGCAGGGCGCCTGCCAACACCAGGGTGCATTCCCCCTGGGGCGGCGTGCGGCGGAAGTGTTCGATGGCTGCGCTCACGCTGGGGCCCACCTGCTCTTCGTGCTTTTTGGTGAGTTCGCGGGCGACGCGCAGGGGCCGATCACCCAGCACCGCCAGCAGATCGTCGAGCAGATCGAGCAGCCGGTGCGGGGCTTCAAACAGCACCATGGTGCGCTGCTCAGCTTGCAATTCCTGCAGTCGCTGACGGCGCTGGTTGGTCTTGGGCGGCAGGAAGCCCTCAAAGCAGAAGCGGCCGCACGGCAGGCCACTGCTCACCAGCGCGGTGGTGACGGCGCTGGGGCCGGGGATGCAGATCACGTTGTGCCCAGCCGTGCGGGCGGCCGCCACCAGCACCTCGCCAGGATCGGAGATGCCCGGCAGCCCGGCGTCACTGATCACGGCCAGGGCTTCGCCGGCGGCGAGGGCCGCGAGTAGTTCGGGGATGCGGGCGGTTTGGTTGTGGGCGTGGAAGCTCACCAGCCGCGGCCCCTGCTCCTTATGGCGTAGGCCGAGTTGATGCAGCAGCAGGCCGCTGCGGCGGGTGTCTTCGCAGGCGATGCGCTGCACGCCGGCGAGCACCTGGCGGGCGCGGGGTGAGAGGTCGGCCAGGTTGCCGATGGGGGTGCCCACCAGGTAGAGCACGCCGGGGGCGGGTTCGGGGGCTTGCACGGCTTGGGGTGGGCTCCTGCAAAATGCTGAGCCCTGCCCACCCATGATGCCGGCTGCCCTCCCCCTGCCCTCAGGCATTGCGCTCGAAGGCTTGCTTGTGGAGCTGCGGCGGCTTAGCTGGGGCGCGGCAGACATCCTGCTGGCCTACGGCCGCGTCGAGCAGCCCCCCTATGGCTTCCCGCCGGCGTTGAGCGTGGATGAGGGCGGCGAGGGTCCGGTGAGTGCGGCGGATCTGGCGGTGAACCAGTGGTTGCTGGAGGGCCTGGCCGCAGCCTTCCCCATGGCCGCGTGGACCGTGCTGAGCGAGGAAACCGCCAAGGAGCAGCTCACTGAAGGCGAGCCCCTGGCGGCGGAGTGGCTGTGGATCCTCGATCCCCTCGATGGCACTAAAGACTTTCTGCAGGGCACGGGCGAATATGCGGTGCATCTGGCCCTGGTGCACGGCGGCGAGCCGGTGCTGGGGGTGGTGCTGCTGCCGGAGCTGGAGGAGCTGTGGCTGGGCGTGATGCCGGGGTTGGCGGGTTCGGCAGGAGAGGCCTGGTGCGAAAACCGCGCTGGTGTGCGCTCGCCCGTGCGCTTCAGCGGCCGCCGCGCCCTGGGGGAGCTGGTGCTGGTAGCCAGCCGCAACCACCGCGACCAGCGGCTCGAGCAGCTGCTTGCGGCCCTGGCCCTGGGCGACACCAAGGCGATCGGCAGCGTGGGCGGCAAGGTGGCCACGATCCTGCGCGGCGAGACGGATCTCTATATCTCCCTGTCGGGCAAGAGCGCCCCGAAGGATTGGGATATGGCTGCTCCTGAGGCGGTGTTGCGCGCCGCCGGTGGCGCTTTCAGCCATGCCGATGGCCGCGCCCTGGCCTACAACAGCGGTGACGTACGCCAGGCCGGCTGTCTAATCGCCAGCCACGGCCTAGCCCACGCCGAATTGTGCGAAGAGGCGGCGGCTGCGATGGCTGTGATTGATCCTGGTTTTGTTGTTTGAGGGCCAGAGGGTGATTGCTGGAGGGGAGTGGTCGTTTTTTGCTGGTGGACTTAGCTAGGGCTTAGCCCGCCTCGAAAAATGTTGTTTGACCCTCCCTGGTCTTCAGTTTTTAGTTGGCGCTAAGGCGAGCTCATTCATGCGCTGGTTTCCAACAAAAAAGCCGGCCTTGCAGGGCCGGCTCTAAGTGCTCGAGGCCAAATTTAGAAAGGGCTAGTTAGCCGCCCTCCCTTTCAATCACTCCGGTGCAGGGGCTTCGCTTTGGGGCACACCGCGCAGGGTGAGGTTGATGCGGCCGCGGTTGTCGATTTCGCGTACGCGCACGGTTACCTGATCACCCACATTCACCACATCTTCCACCTTCTCTACTCGGGCTTCGGAGAGTTGGGAGATGTGAATCATCCCTTCCTTGCCGGGCAGGATCTCCACGAAGGCACCGATCGGGATCACGCGGGTTACGGCACCGCTGAATACCTCGCCTTCGCTGATGCGACGGGTGAGGCCTTCGATGATGCGCTGGGCCTCTTCGGCGGCAGCGCCATCGTGGCTGGCAATCGTGACGATGCCGCCATCTTCGATGTCGATCTTGGTGTTGGTGCGCTCTGTGATGCCCTTGATCGTGCGGCCGCCGGGGCCGATCACGGTGCCGATCAGTTCCGGATCAATGCGGAAGCTGAGCAGGCGTGGGGCGTGGGGCGACATGGTGTCGCGGGGCTTGTCGATCGCCTCGAGCATCTTCTCGAGGATGTGCAGCCTGGCAGGGCGAGCCTGGTTAACGGCTTCAGCCACGGTTTTCATATCTAGACCCGTGATCTTCATGTCCATCTGCAGGGCGGTGATGCCCTTTTCGGTGCCGGCCACCTTGAAGTCCATGTCGCCAAGGAAATCTTCGATGCCTTGGATGTCGGTGAGGATGCGCACCTCCTCGCCCTCCTTGATCAGGCCCATGGCGGCTCCGCTCACTGGTGCCTTAAGGGGCACGCCCGCATCCATCAGGGCGAGGGTGCTGCCGCACACCGAACCCATCGAGGTGGAGCCGTTTGAGCTGAGGCACTCCGACACCACGCGCAGCACGTAGGGGAAGGACTCCTTGTTGGGCAGCACGGGCACAATCGCCCGTTCAGCCAGGGCGCCGTGGCCAATTTCGCGGCGGCCGGGGGAGCGCATCGGCTTGGTTTCGCCGGTGGAGTAGGGGGGGAAGTTGTAGTGGTGGAGGTAGTGCTTCTCGGTGGACGGGTTGAGGTCGTCCATTTCCTGGGAGTCGCTCGGGGTGCCGAGGGTGGCGCAGGAGAGCACCTGGGTGAGGCCGCGCTGGAACAACGCTGAGCCGTGCACCCGCTTGGGCAGTACGCCGGCCGCGGCGCTGATCGGCCGCACTTCATCAAGGTTGCGGCCATCGACACGCTTGCCCTCCTGGAGGATCTGGGCGCGCATCAGCTTTTTGGTCAGGTCCTTGTAGCTGTTGCCCAGGGCCTTGCCGCTGGAAGCGGAGCGAATCGGGTCGTCTTCGGCTAGGGCGGAGATCTTCTGGCTCACTTCGGCCTTGATGGCGTCGAGCTTCTCGTCGCGTTCGGTTTTGGTTTGGGAGAACTGCTTGAGCACCTCACCAATGCCACCGGCACATTCCTTTTCAAGGAAGTTGGGCAGGGTGGGGTCGATGACCTGAGGTTCGGGGATCACCTGCTCGATGCCGAGCTCCTTGAGCAGGTTTTGCTGCGCCTTGATCAGTTCGCACACCGCTTCGTAGCCGAAGTCGATCGCTTCGATCACGTCTTGCTCGGGCAGCTGGTTGGCACCGGCTTCCACCATCACCACGCCCTGGGGCGTGCCAGCTACCACCAGATCAAGCTCGCTGCGCTCGATTTCACGGAAGCTCGGGTTGAGCACGAAGTCGTCGCCGAGCAGACCCACCCGCACGGTGGCCATGGGGCCATAGAAGGGAATGCCGGCCAGCAGGGTTGCCATCGAGGCGCCGGTGACTGCGAGCACATCGGGTGGCACGCGCTCATCGAGGGAGAGGCAGGTGGCCACGATCTGGATGTCGTCGCGCATCCAGCTGGGGAATAGGGGCCGGATCGGCCGATCGATCAGGCGGCAGGTGAGAATCGCTCGCTCAGAGGGACGGCCTTCGCGACGGAAAAAGCTGCCAGGGATGCGCCCAGCGGCGTAGAGACGCTCTTCGTAATCGCAGGTTAGGGGCAGAAAATCGATGCCTGGGCGACCGCCGGAGCGGGTGGCGGTGACCAAAACCGAGGTATCACCACACTCAACCATCACCGAGCCCCCAGCCTGGGGGGCGAAACGACCGGTGGTCAGCCGGATCTCCCGACCATCGAAGGAGATCGACTGAGTTTGTCCTTGCACGTGCGCTTATGTCCTGTTGTTGTCAGGGACCATTCTCGCATTTAGGCAGTTACTACTGGGGCATCCTTCGCTTTTTATCGCGTTTATGGGCTTTCTTGGCCATAAAAAAAGCGCCCGTAGGCGCCTTGGGAATCTTTGGCTGATTACCAGGAAGACTTGACCACTCCAGGCAGCTCACCCTTGTGGGCACGCTCGCGCAGCTGGTTGCGGCACAGACCGAAATCGCGGTAGTAGCCCCGGGGCTTGCCGGTGGCCCAGCAGCGGTTGCGTACGCGGTTGGGAGCGCTGTTGCGGGGCAGCAGCTGGATTTTACGGTGGATTTCCAGACGCTCCATGGGACCTGCAGCGGCGTCGAAGGCTGCCTTGAGGGCAGAGCGTTTGGCGGCAAAACGCTCAACGATCTTCTTGCGCTTGACATCGCGCGCAATCATCGACTTCTTCGCCATGCGGCCTGAACTGCGATCGGATAAGTGCTTTCAATCTTACCTTGCGGCGGTGAGGCTCAGCGCCCAAGCAGCTGCTGCACGACCGGCAGCTGGGAGGTGTCCTTGACGATCAGCACCACGCTCAAGCCCACCAGGAAGACAAAGCCCGACTGCATGAAAGCCATCTGAAAGCGCTCGGGCAGGGGCTTACCCCGCAGGCCCTCGAGCAGCAGAAACACGAACTGACCGCCATCGAGCAGGGGTAGCGGCAGGGCATTGAGCACCGCCAGGTTGATTGAGATCAAGGCGGTGAAGATGAACAGGCTGCTGCCGCCCTGCTTGGCCAGCGACGCCCCCATTTCCACAATTTTTACGGGGCCAGATACTTGGCCGGCGGTCTCGCCGAAGTGGGTGGCGAGGGTCACGAACCCTTCCACGGTGCGGCTGGTGAGAGCGGCGAAGTCGTGGTTGGCCTGGCGGAAGGGCTCCAGGGGCGTGCGGGCGGGGCGGAAGGCCTCGGTGCCATTTGGTTGCAGCTGGGCGCCGATGCGGCCAACGCCGCCGAGATCGGCGGGGGTGAGATCTAGAGGCAGGGTTTGGCCGTTGCGCTCGGCTTCGAGGCGCAGGGTTTGCTCGGGGGCGGCCTTGATGCGCTCCACCAAGGCGGCAACGGCGCTTTGGCCGCCGCCCAGATCGCTGCCATTGAGGCTCAAGATGCGGTCGCCCGGCTGGAGGCCGGCAGCAGCAGCGGCTAGGCCGGGTTGCACGCCACTCACCAGCACGCCGGGGCTGGCGCTGAAACCGGCGGGTATGCCGAGCACTAGGCCCTGGCCGAGTAGCACCGCATAGGCGAGCACCAAGTTGGCCAACACGCCGGCGGCGATCACCAGGGCCCGCTGGGCTAGGGGCCGGTTGCTCAGCAGGTTGGGGTCGTTTTTGGGGATGGGGCTGTCTTCATCGTCATCGGGAAAGGCCACGAAGCCGCCCAGGGGAATGGCCCTTAGGGCGAATTGCACACCGCGGCGCTGGCGCTCGATCAGCACCGGCCCAAAGCCGATCGAAAAGCTGCTGACGCGGATTCCCTGCAAGGTGGCGGCAAAGAAATGCCCCGCCTCGTGCACCACGATCAGCCCCGCCAGGATCGCCAGTGCTGTGAGAACGCCCATCCAGGCCCCGCTATTTATGCATCCATTGTGCTGGGTTTGCTTGGGGCCAGGGGGGCGGCATGCACGCTTAAACGCTGAACTAAGTCTTGGCTAAGTCCAGTTGCTGCGGCCGTGTGTTCCCCCGCCGAATCCGGGCCGTGGCAGCAGCAGCTCGACCCTTAAGATCCCGCCTCAGCAGTAGTTGTTTTTACCCATATGACGCGCTATTTGAGTGCCCTGATCTGCGCCACCTTGCTGCAACTGCCCGCCGCAGCAGAGCAGGAAGCAGTGCAAGAAGCAGTGCAAGAAGCCCAAACCGAGGCGCTGGCCACTGAGGCCCAGAACCCGATCTCGAATTTGGTCAGTGTTCCGTTTCAGTACAACCTCACTCCGGGCATTGGGCCCAATGAAGACCAAACCCAGAGCCTGCTGAATATTCAGCCAGTGGTGCCGTTTTCGCTCAGCCCGAATCTCACTTTGGTGACCCGCACGATTCTGCCGGTGCTGAGCCAGCCGACGGCAACGGGCATTCAAAATGGCATCGGCGATCTCAACCCCAGCTTCTTCTTCGTGCCCAAGGGCAGGGGCGCTTGGACCTTTGGTTTTGGCCCCACGCTTGTATTACCAACGGCTAGCGATAGCAGCCTGGGCCGGGGTAAGTGGTCTGCGGGGCCGGCGGCGGTGGCGGTGTACAGCAAGGGCCCCTGGGTGGCTGGGGCGCTGGTGAACAACGTCTGGTCGTTTGCGGGCAAAAGCGATCGCAGCTCGGTGAGTGCTTTCCTGCTGCAGCCCTTCATTAACTTCAACCTGCCCCACGGCTGGTATCTGGTGACCTCGCCGATCATCACCGCCAACTGGCGGGCGACCAGTGGCGACCAGTGGATTCTGCCTGTGGGCGGCGGTGTGGGCCGCTTGTTTCGCATCGGCAAGCAACCGATCAATGCGTCGCTGCAGGCTTATGCAAATGTGGTGAATCCTGATCTTTTCGGTGATGTCACGATCCGGGCCCAGATTCAGTTTTTGTTCCCGAAGTAGGTGAGGCGGCTCCGTCACTGTGCCTAGATACGCGGCCTAGATACGCGCGATTAGCTGAACCCTCAGTCAATCGTCCATGCCTATCTACCCTGGCAGGCTCGATGAGTATTCCCTGCGCTCGTTATCGAGTACCTGGTATATCAGCCGGGGCTGAATGTTGATGCGCCGTGAGTAGGCGCCGCTCAGATCACCAACAAGGGCTTCGTAGGGCGGTGGCCATGCCTTCAAGGATCGATTCGCCCATCCCTGGAATCGACCCCTGCTGCAGCAAGCTGGTTTGGAGCATGAGGTGCCGGTCACGGGCACTCCTGCCCAAGGGGCGCTCCATCGACTGACGCCAGCTGGTCGGCAAAAGCATCATCATGCTGCCTGCAAAAACCGGATTCGAAGCTCCGCATTTTCCGCATTAAGATGCCGCTGTTTACCGTATTAGTGAGCCTGAGTGCCTGTCTACAGCCCCCGGATCGTGGATGGTGAACTGCGGGAGCTGTTGGAATCCGCAGGTGCTGTGGTGATCGAAGGGCCTAAGGCCTGCGGCAAGACGATGACGGCCTCGCAGCAATCCGCCTCCCGCGTGCTGCTCGACATCGACCAGGCCGCGCGGCAGGCCCTGGCGGTGGAGCCGAGGCTGGTGCTGGAAGGAGCAAGGCCGCGACTTCTGGATGAGTGGCAGGTGGCACCCGAGCTCTGGAATCAGGTGCGCAGGGCCGTCGATGCCTCCGATCAACCCGGCCAGTTTCTGCTCACCGGCTCAGCGGTGCCGGCGGAAGATGCCAGCCGCCACACCGGCGCCGGCCGTTTCGGGTTCCTGCGCATGCGGCCAATGAGCTTGTTCGAATCCGGAGTTTCCAACGGCGCCGTGTCGCTGCGTCAGCTGTTTGCTGGCGAGGTGCAGGCCGTGGCGGATCCAGGGCTGAGCGTGCAGGATCTCGGTGCGCTGATTGCCCGCGGCGGCTGGCCGGCGCAGCAGGGCAGGCCCCTGAAAGCGGCGAGCCGGGCCGCCCGCGACTACCTCGTGCAGGTGCGGCAGGTTGACATCAGCCGAGTGGATCGCCGCCGCGATCCAGCCAGGGTGGGGGCACTGTTGCGCTCTCTCGGACGCCATTGCGCCACTGAGGCCAGGCTTTCAACACTGGCCGCCGATGCCGGTGGCGCCGATGGCGCCCTGGATGAGCGCACCGTGACGGATTACCTGCAGGCGTTGGAGCAGCTGATGGTGATCGAAGATCAGCCCGCCTGGGCTCCCCATCTGCGTTCGAGGGCGCGGCTGCGCAAGGCCCCAAAGCGTCATTTCGTCGACCCATCGCTGGCGCTGGCGGCCAGCGGGGCTGCTGCGGAGCGATTGCTCGAGGATTTTGAGTGGTTCGGGCAGTTGTTCGAATCACTGGTGATCCGCGATTTGCGCGTGCTCAGCCAACCCCTGGAAGGAGAGGTATTGCACTACCGCGATGACTACGGGGTGGAGGCGGATGCGATCGTGCAGCTGCGCGATGGGCGCTGGGGCGCCATCGAGATCAAGCTCGGCGAGGGGCAGGTTGACCAGGCCGCCGCCAACCTCAAGCGCTTCTCAGAGCAGATCGACAGCCAACGCTCGGGGGCACCGGCGTTTCTGGCCGTGATCTGCGGCAAGGGGTACGGCTATCGCCGGACCGATGGGGTTGTGGTGGTGCCGGTCGGTGCCCTTGGGCCGTAGCCATCCCCTTGGGTGTTCAGGTGTTGGTCACGGTGCGCTATCCCCCACCCTCACCCCGCGCTGATCGTGTCACCACCGAAGTAAGGCACTAGGGCAGCGGGTAGGCGCACGGAGCCATCGGCCTCCTGGCCGGTTTCGAGCAGGGCGGCCATGGTGCGGCCGATGGCGAGGCCGCTGCCGTTGAGGGTGTGGAGCAGGCGGGTGTTTTTGCCATCTTTGAAGCGGATGGCGGAGCGGCGGGACTGGAAGTCGTTGCACACCGAACAGCTGGAGATCTCGCGGTAGGAGCCGGCGCCGGGCAGCCATACCTCGAGGTCGTAGGTGCGGGCGGCGGAGAAGCCCATATCACCGGTGCAGAGCTCGATCTTGCGGTAGGGCAGCTCGAGGGCTTCCAGCACGGCTTCCGCGTCAGCGGTGATTTGTTGGTGGGCGGCGGCGGAGTGGTCGGGATGGCAAAACCAGTAGAGCTCCACCTTGTTGAACTGGTGCAGGCGGATCAGGCCGCGGGTGTCGCGGCCGTAGCTGCCGGCTTCGCGGCGGAAGCAGGGGGTGTAGGCGGCGTATTTGAGCGGCAGCTGCTCGGCGGGAATCACCTCGTCGCGGTGCAGGGAGGTGATTGGCACCTCGGCGGTGGGGGTAAGCCAGAGGTCGTCGTCGGCGCAGCGGAAGCTCTCCTCGGCGAATTTGGGCAGCTGGCCCGAACCGGTGAGGCTGGCGGAATTCACCAGGATCGGCGGCATCACCTCCCGGTAGCCCTTGGCGGTGTGCAGATCGAGCATGAAGCTGATCAGGGACCGCTCCAGGCGGGCGCCAGCGCCCATCAGGGTGATGAAACGGCTCTGGGCGATGCGCACGGAGCGCTCGGTTTCAAATAGGCCGAGCCGCTCGCCGATCTGCCAGTGCTCCTGCAGGCCGTCTTCTACCCGGGGTCTGCCCCAACGCTTGATCTCGATGTTGTCGGCTTCGCTGCGACCATCAGGGGCCTCGGGCGAGGGCAGGTTGGGCAGGGCCGATAGGGCATCGCGCAGCTGCAGCTCTAGGGCTTTTTCCTGCTCCTCGAGGGCGGCCACCTGCTGCTTGATGGCGTTGCCCTGATCGCGCAGGGCCTGCACTTCGGGGCTGTTTGGGGCAGATCCGCCCTGGATCAGCTGCCCCACGGCCTTGCCGATGCGGTTGCCCTCGGCTTGAAAGTTGCTGCGCTGCTCCTCGAGATCGCGCTCTTGGCGGGCGATTTGCTGAAGAGGAGCGAGGTCTAGCGCCATGCCCCGACGGGCCAGCTGGGTGGTGATCAGCTCAGGGCTGTCGCGCAGGAGGCGCTGGTCGAGCACGGGGGCGGGGCGGTTGGGGGGAGCCTAAAAGCCAACGGAGTGGTGCCCCGTGGTGCTCAGAGCACCTGCACCACTTCGGCGACTCCCATCTCGAGCGTCATCGTGCTGCTGGGGCAACTGCCGCAGGCGCCCTGCAGGCGCAGCTCATCGGGGGGGCTGGACATGGATGCAACTCAGTCCACATAAGGGCGAGAGCCGGTGCGCAGGCTGATAGTGCGGGTCACGGGATTGCCGAATCCCTGGGCAGCGGTGAAGGTGTTGGGGGCCACAGGGGTAGCGGTAATGGCCACGGTGGCGGTGTCACAGTCGTTGTTGGGGGTCACGGCGAAGCCGGTGACGCCACGCATCACCAGCTGGTCGTTGGCGGCGGTGTTGGCGGGATCGAGCCGGCCGTTGGCCAGGATCTGGGGGCCAGAGCGGAGGAGCTCGTTGGTCGCCGTGTTGCGGGTGTAAAGGATCACCGCATCGGCGCCGGTGGGAACACTGTTGGCATCCAACAGGGTCACGCGCATGCGCAGTTGGTTTGCCGCTGCGGCGCACACGGGAGCGGCTGCGGCGCAGGCGGCTGGCGCGGCGGTGGTGCCGAACACACAGGCATCCTCCGCCTCCGCATCGAGAAGGGTTGAAACACGGTTGAGATCACGCTCAAGCTGCACCTGCCAGAGGTTGGCTTCGAAAAATCGAATGGCTCCCTGAATGCTGCTCCAGATCAGGGGCACGAACAGGGCGCTAATCGCCAGGGCCACCAGCAGTTCCACGAGGGTGAACCCGTGCTGGGATGTGACCTGGGGCCTGGAGAGCTTCGGGCTGGAGACGGGATTGGTCATTGCGTTACACCCGACCCCACTCGGTGCAGGCACCCGTTGCGGCCGCGTTGTTGCGCCCCACCTCCAGCACCCCGATCAGGCCCACTAGGCGTATGCAGCGGAGGGGACGCTCATTGTTCACGTTGATATTGATCAGCACCTGGCCGTTGGGAAGAGCGGCGTTGGTGGTGGTGGTGGAGAGGGTGCCGCGTGGGGTGAACACAAACTGGGATGGGGTGCCGGTGATAGTGGCGCTGGCGTTGTTGGCGTAGAGGTCCGACAGCGTGAGGATGTTTTGGGAGGCGCAGGCAGCGGGTTCGATCCTGGCCAGCTGGGCTCCGACGGCTACGGTGCCGGTGCTGATGGTCACGGTGCAGAGGGCGCCACCGGCCTGGGCATTGAAGCGACTGGCATCGCGACTCACCTGATCGAGCCAACCCGTCAGTTCGGTGGTCACAGAGTTGGCGCGCTCGCGCCGGGCGAGGTTCACCAGGGAGTCGGTTCCAATGGCAGCGATCACGCCGAGGATCACCACCGTGATCAACATTTCCGGAAGGCTGAAGCCGCTGCTGGGAGGTCGAGGACGCGTCATGGGCAGAAGCGGGCCATGGGTGGCACAACGCGCGCGACGCGCACGACCGCGTTCCCGCTGTTGGTGTCGGTGTAAGTGACCTGAAGGATGTTCTGATTGCCCAGCTGGTTCTGAACGCTGTTGAGGCGCACGATCGTCCGGGCATGATTGGCTGTCGTGAGGGCGCCATTGACGGGGATGGTGTTGAACGCGATCAACACGGCATCGCTGATGATTCCGCGCACGGGTTCCCGGCAGAGGGCATCCACGGTTTCCGCCTCACTGCCGGCAGTCCCCGGATCCGAATCAAGTTGAGGGTAGAAATAGCGATCGTCGCGTCGATTGGCGGTGTTGCACGGCTGGGTGAAGGGGGCCGTGTTGTCTGTGGTCACGCCGGCCAAGCCAAGCCTGCACACCCCGGTGCAACAGGTGAGGTCTGCAGCCCGATCCTCAATGGCTGCCAGATCGGCGTCGATGGCGTCGTTGAGTTGGCTGCGCTCACCTGCCCGATTGCGCAGCTGGGAGGAAATATTGAACACGCTGAGCGTGCCGAGTAGGGCAACGGTCACGATCACGCTCACCACCAACGCCTCAACCAGAAAGCCACCCCGTTCCTGGGGATGCAGCTGCCGGAGGCGCCGCTGCACGCGCTGTGGGAAGGTCACCAAAGTCGGGAACTGGTGGTGGCCCGGGCGACCCAGTCGACACCGCTCTGGGAGGTGAACTGGGCGGGGTTGGCAACGCCCAGGGCGCCAGCCCCGGCCACCCTGGAATCGGGCAGTCTCAGGTGGAATGCGCCGAAGGGCCTGAAATTTTTCACCCAGATTCGGCCGTAGAAGCTCCAGTTGTCTTCGTTGTTGGTGTAGAAGCCTGCTGGAACGCTGCCGGCTGCTCCAGAGTCATTGATGGTGAGTTCCACGAACCCCTGGGGTAGATAGAACCACACACCACCTACCTTGGCGGTTTGTCCAAACGGCGTTGTTATTGAAACGTTCTGTTCCTGGCCGGCTGATCCAGTGTTGCGACCGAAGAAGTTGAGTCGATCAGGCTCGCCAACGGCGGAGAAGTTGTAGGTTTGATCGTCGATGACGTTGGCGCATTCGGATACGATGGAGGGGCAGAAGACGTGGGTGAATTGGGCGGGTGACTGCGAAAGGAAGATGAAGCGTTCCGGATTTGCCGTATTGGCAATACCGAATCGCCGGTCTGTGGTGGTGGGCTCGTTATAAATCAAACTCAAGGGGCCGCCGGTGGTGTCGATGAACACGCGACCGCCGTCGAATTGGTTGATGGTGGGACCGATGCAATGGAAGCCTGGCTCGGCCGTGACGGGGGAGCTGCTGCTGAACTGACACCAGGGGCCTCGGAAGATTTCCGTCAGGTTTCTCACTCCCGTTGGGGTGCTCGCCACGGTCGTGGGCTGGCTTGATTCGATCTTCAGATTTCTGATGGTGACGTTATCATTGCTGGCCCATTGTGTGGTCCCAGCATCTAGGAATCGAATGCGCACGTCCGAGCCCGAGAACGGCAGCCCCAGCCGGAAGCTTGTGGTTGTTGTTGGGCTGATTGTTGTGCTGGTGTTTGAGATGATTGAGCTCACGGGGATGGGCGCCGCGGTGAGGGCATACCAGCTGGTGCCGTTGTTGGGAGACGCTTGGACGGCCAGGCTCTTGTTGGTAGTCGAACCAAAGCCCTGCCTGTTGACCGCAAATTCGAGATAGGGAGTCTGCAGGAAAGGTGCTGTGAAGCTGTCAAGATTCACGTCACGGAACAGATTGGTATTCCCTTGGATTGTTTGAGCTCCAAAAATAGTCAGGTTGGGCAGAGGGTTCGACGTGGTGGAGGGATTCCCTGCTTCCAAAAAGAGCTGGCTGCCTGCAGCGCTGGCTCCGAGCCCGTAGAAGTTGCTGTTCGGTGCCTCAGAAGCTGTCACATTCAGCCAGGTGTTGGCGGTGCAGTTGTCGGTGCTTGCCGTTGTTTTATCGGTCAAACAGAGCTCCACCCGCTGCCGGTTGGCCTCATTGTTGGTGCGCAGGCGAAGGGTGGCCTGGCTGTTGGGTCTTGTGCCGTCGCCGTTGTCGGTGCTGAGGCTGGGCCAGATGGCTGCATTGGCCACTTGGTTGGTGGTGGCCGTAGCCAGGGTGATGATGTTCCTTGGACCCCAGCCGGCGGTCCATCCGAGGACAAAGTCGTTGACGTTGGGAAAGGCCGTCGCTTGGAGAGGCACGATCGGTGAACATGATGCCGATGTGCCGCGGATATCAGATTCAGGACCAGAAAAATAGCTGGGAGTGCCTGTTTGCTGGCAGATCTGCTCAGCAGCATCGGGTGCACCAGCACCACGGATGTTGGTGCTGAAGCTAGAATCGGTGCCGCGTGGATCGCCTGATTGGAATGTGTCTGGGCAGTCCCCAGATTGAAGCTTGCCCCGGCCGGGTCGCACCCGGCAGTTACGGCGCTCGAAGAGATCGCCAGGGTTCGCCACCACGCCAAGAATCGGCGAATAGCGCTCCACCGCGCCTGTGATGGGATTCCTCTGGGTGAATTGGTCGTTGGCGAAATACGACCAATGCCAGCCATCGTTGAAGCCCGTAACCACTCCATACTGGAGATTGCACACGCGGCTGTCTGAGCCCAGCGAGCCAGTGGTGCCTGCGTAGTTCATGCCGCCGGAGTTGTTGCTTCCCACTGAGGCGCCGCAGCACTTGGGCAACACCTCGAATTCGCGGGTTTCTCGGGAGTTGGCTACCACCTGGCCATTGCGCACCACTCGTCCCTCCACCTCCAGCACCACAAAGCCCCTGTTGCTCCCGGGCTGGGCGTTGCCGAGACCATCCGGATCATCGAGGTTCACCAGCTGGTCCCAGCTGGTGACTCCCGCGGGCAGGGTGTCGCCGGTGGCGGCAGCCCCAGGGGTTGCGGTGCGACGCAGGCCGCGGGGATTGGGGGTGGCGCCGCCGTTTGAGGCGGTGAAACTGATCCGAACCAGCCTGAACTGCCGCCCATCCTGCGTGGCAGTGGCCACTGCTCCGCTCAACACATTGCGCCACTGGCCATCACCCAAATTGATGGCGGCTTGATCGGGCAGTCCGTCATTGTTGGGGCCGGGCCGGGTGTTGGTGGTTGACTCAAAACAGGGGCTTCTGAGGTTGGCTGCGTTCCAGGTGGTGGGGGTCTGGCCCGATACGAGCAGCTGACGGTTCTGGGGCTGGTTCCATGTGTCGATCATCAGATCCGTGCCCTCGGCCGCAGCCCCTCGCGCCTGGCGGGTGTCGGAGGAGGCAAAAACCCCGCGCAGGTTACCGCTGCTCAACTGCACGATCGCCGCACCGCTGAGGATCAGCACCAGGGCCGCGACGATTCCCACTGCCACGGTGATTACACCGTGATCTTCGGAGCGCCGACTGGCGACGAGAGCATGCATCAGCACCTTGGCCACTCGCAGGCGTCGGTTCAAGGGGCCAGACATCCTCACTACTCCACTGAAGGATCCCGGCTTCTTCGTTGACTCTGCCAGGGGTGCTGTATTCAGCCTAGGGCTGGGGAAGGTGCCCGCAAACGGCAGTGCTCAGCATGGACACCTTTGTGATGGTTATAAACGCCTGGCTACCCTTTTCGGCTCTAAAGCTTGAAAAAGCACGGGTCGGGGTCTCGTTTGCCATTCATATGCCAGCGAAGAACGAGGTCTTCAACAGCTTTGCGGTAGGCCACATAACGACGGATTAGCCATACCCAAGCCCCCCGACGCTATGGCTAGGAGCGCGACCATCGCGCCGATCGACACATTTTACTCGCTAGGTCATAGGTCATTGGGCGCGCGTAAGCAAGGCCTAATTATGTCTTTGATGTGCCCACAAGGGAGGCCTTGGATGTGCATCCATTATGGTGAATCGATTGCCAGTGGCTGGAATTGATTGGTATTCCGCTTGGTTGGTTTATATAACTTGAATGACCTCACTCACCTCAGGAATCGCCTCCCTTAGCTTGCGCTCAATTCCCATCTTGAGCGTCATCGTGCTGCTGGGGCAGCTGCCGCAGGCGCCCTGCAGGCGCACTTTCACGATTGGGCCGTCGATTTCCACCACTTCCACGTTGCCGCCGTCGGCCATTAGGTAGGGGCGCAGCTCATCGAGGGTGCGCTCCACGTTTTCCAGCGTCAGGGCGTGGGGGTCTTGGGCCTGGGCTGCGCTCGTGGTTTCGCTGCTCATTTGGGCCAGCCGGAATCAAATCCAAGCTTAGGACAGCTGGGCCTGCGCCTGGCTTAGTCCAGGTGGAAATGGGCAAATAGGTTCTCGGCTGGCTCCTGCCGCCCGTAGGTATGCCAGCGAGTTTCCAGCTCTTTGAGGCTTTTTTCATAGCGACGGCGCTTCCGCGCGATCCAGCCCAGATACAGCACCCCTGGGATGATGCCTGGGATCAAAAGCAGCAGGCCGATCCAGATGTCACGCTTCTGGTAGCCCTTGACCGGGAACCTACGGCCATTACTGATCGCCCAGCCGAGCGCCCGGATTTCCTCGGGGAGATTGCGGAAATTGCGTTTATTTGATTGGTCGTTTGCATAGGGTGTGATCTTAAGCCCTGCCTTGCGGGTCATATCTCGCGCAATCTGACGCCGTATACCGATCACCTCCCTTGCCTTAGCCAGGGACATCCGGGCAATCATCTGGCCAGTGGAACTCTTCAGTGTGAAGCTGGTCGCACTGATGTGTGACTGCTCCAAAGAGCCATAAATGCCATCAGCCAGCTTCCCCTCCGCCCTTGCCACATCCTGGGCTGCGGCAAACAGCAGGTTCAGCCCCTCCTCCCGATTCACGAGCCGGTGATCGTCTCGGGCTTGCGGCTTGGGAAGGTACGGCTGATCCATGGATAAAGCGCTGGCCCAAAAACAATTAATAATTTTATAGCTTTGTGGATTCTTCTACTGGCAGTTGGGGGCGATCCCTCGATGGGTAGACCAGCTGGCCGTTTCGCCCCAGGCTTCCGTCTCCTAAGCTGGCAGCAGCACCCATGAAGCCTCCGCCGGCGAGATGACCGACGTTCCCGTTCAGCGGATCCGTAATTTCTGCATCATCGCCCATATTGACCACGGTAAATCCACCCTGGCCGACCGGCTCCTGCAGGACACCGGCACCGTTGCGGCTCGCGACATGCAGGCGCAGTTTCTCGACAACATGGAGCTGGAGCGCGAACGCGGCATCACCATCAAGCTCCAGCCCGCTCGCATGGAATACACCGCGGCCGATGGCGAGGTCTACATCCTCAACCTGATTGATACCCCTGGGCACGTCGATTTCTCCTATGAAGTAAGCCGTTCATTGCAGGCTTGTGAAGGCGCCCTGCTGGTAGTAGATGCCAGCCAGGGGGTGGAAGCCCAAACCCTGGCCAACGTATACCTGGCCCTTGAAAACAATCTTGAGATCATTCCTGTTCTCAACAAGATCGATCTGCCTGGTGCTGATGCAGACCGCATCGCTGAAGAAATTGAGGCAATCATCGGGCTCGACTGCTCCAATGCAATCCATTGCTCGGCAAAAACTGGTCTCGGAGTGCCCGCAATCCTCCAGGCTGTGGTGGATCGGGTGCCGGCTCCCGCCGACAAAGTGGCCGAGCCGCTGCGGGCCCTGATATTCGACTCCTACTACGACGCCTACCGGGGCGTGATCGTGTATTTCCGCGTGATCTCCGGCTCGATTAGCAAGCGCGACAAGGTGCTGCTGATGGCCAGCGGCAAGGTGGTGGAACTGGATGAGGTGGGCGTGATGGCGCCCGATCAGCGCCAGGTGGATTCCCTCCATGCCGGCGAGGTGGGTTACATGGCCGCTTCTATCAAGGCCGTGGCCGATGCCCGCGTTGGCGACACCATCACGCTTGCATCAAACCCTGCCGCTGAGCCGCTGCCCGGTTACACCGAGGCCAAGCCCATGGTGTTCTGCGGCCTGTTTCCCACCGATGCTGACCAATACCCTGATTTGCGCGAAGCCCTAGACAAGCTGCAGCTCTCTGATGCCGCGCTCAAATATGAGCCGGAAACCAGTAGCGCCATGGGCTTTGGTTTCCGTTGTGGCTTCCTCGGCTTGCTGCACATGGAGATCGTGCAGGAGCGGCTGGAGCGGGAATACAACCTTGATCTGATCGTTACTGCGCCATCGGTGATCTATCAGGTGAACATGCTCGATAACACCGTCATGATGGTGGATAACCCAGCTACCCTGCCCGACCCGCAAAAGCGTGAATCCATAGAAGAGCCCTATGTGAAGCTTGAAATTTATACCCCGAATATCTATAACGGCGCTTTGATGGAGCTGTGCCAGGAGCGGCGCGGTGAATTCATCGATATGAAATACATCACCACCGATCGGGTAACCCTCCACTACGAGATGCCGCTGGCCGAGGTGGTTACAGACTTCTTTGACCAGATGAAGTCGCGCACCAAGGGTTATGCCTCAATGGAATACAGCCTGATCGGCTACCGCAAAAATGAGTTGGTACGTCTTGATGTATTGATAAATGCCGAAAAGGCCGATCCCCTCACCACGATTGTGCATCGCGATAAGGCCTACAACGTAGGCAAGGGTTTGGTGGAGAAACTCAAGGAGCTGATCCCCCGTCAGCAGTTCAAGATTCCAATCCAAGCATCAATCGGTAGCCGCATCATTGCTTCCGAAAGCATCAGCGCCATGCGTAAAGATGTGCTTGCCAAATGCTATGGCGGTGACATCTCCCGCAAGAAAAAGCTGCTCCAAAAGCAAGCCAAGGGCAAAAAGCGCATGAAGGCAATGGGCAAGGTTGATGTGCCCCAAGAAGCCTTCATGGCCGTGCTCAAGCTGAATCAGTAAGGATCTGCTGGTCGGGGTGATTTCTGGGGTAGATGGGTCTTAAAAGCTTTGTCTCCTGAAATCTGTACAAGCTGTACGGAATTCAGGGGAGCGCAGCGAACCAGGCGGCCAGGTCGTCCTGTCCATGAAAATCGAGCAGGGCTTCCGCAAGGGTCTCGATCTGGGCGGTGATGCCGCCCATGGCGCATGCCTCCGGGATAGATCGGGTTGGAAAGCGTCTCACCAAGATAGGGGCGATCACATCATCGAGCGTCGAGTCGATATTCGCGCTCTTTCAGTGCTGGTGCTGAAAAGGTGTAACCGGCGGCGTCAGCAGGAAGCCCCTCAACTTGCGAGAGGATCCGGTTGGGATTGTTTTGGAACTGCTTAAGGAGTTTGTACAGCTGTACAAACTCCTTAAGAGTGCGGACAGAAAGGCCGATAGCCACGATCTCCATGTGGATCTGGTTTTGAGGAAGTCTTCGACAGTGCCTGTGCGTCAACAGCCCTAGGTGCCAGCACCAATGGCAGCGCTGTGGCTAACGGCGATCGGTTGTTATCTCATTTGGCTGCTGAGTACTTAACAAGTTGAGCGAGGAGTAGCCGGTGCCGAAATTATCCGGCGACAGCTCGATGCCCGCGGCGCGTAAGGCCTGGAGATTTGCTTTGGTGGTGGCGGAGCGATCCAGGATGCCCAGCAGCAGTCGGTGTCGTTGATTGCTTTCAACTTATCTACATCAATAAACAGCACCGCAAGGCGGCTCAATGAAATGGCGCCGCCGCTTCAGCATCACTTTGGCGCGCATCAGCAACACCGCTACCAGAACAACTGCCAGAACAACTGCCGTGAGCAGCAGCAGAGCCAATAGCAATTTCAAGGATTTTGCTGCCCGTGGGAACACTGATCGGGTCGTTGTACGCCAGGTGCCCCATGGCCCGGTTCCCCCGTTCTTTAGCTAGCCCTCCTCCCATGGCGGCTGGTTTTCTGTTGCCCCTCTCTGCCACAGCCTCGCTGCTGCTTGTGCTCAGTAGCGTTTCGCTCCAGGCGGCGGCGCTGCAGGCCCGTAGCCAGGTGCAGGCCGGCCAGCGGTTGCGGCAGGCGGAAGATCAGTTGATGTCGGCGGCCCAGCACCTGCTGGCGGCGCCAGCTACCCCCGTCGAGGGCCAAACCGGCCAGGTGGGCCCGGTGGCCTACCGCTTGGTGGCTTTTGACGGCCCCCATTGGGATGGCGCCCTTGCGGCCGGCGGCCTGCAGCGGGGCCGAGCTGCCGCCACCTTGGAGCTGCAGCCCACGGCGGAGCAGCCCCGTGCCCTGCGGGCGGCCTATGGCCTGGAGCTGTCCCGCACCCTTACCCCTGAAGGCACAGGCAGCCAGCAGCTGCTGGCAGTGCGGGAGCTCGGTTTGCGTGGCCGCACCAGCAATGGGGTGGCGCCATGAACTTGGTGGAGGCGATGGTGGCTTCGGCGATGTTTGTGACCTCGTCGAGTTGCTCCTTGCAGTTGTGGTCGGGCAGCGTCAGCTGGGCGCGCCAGGCGGAAGCGCAGCAGCAGCAGGCTGCCCAGCTGGAGGCAGCGCTCCTGGCTAGCCAGGCCCAGCTCACGGCCCTGGCAGGCACAGCGATTGCCGCTGATTGCACGGCCGCCAGCAGCTGGCTTGCGGCCCATTTGCAAAGCCTGCCCAGTGGCGAGGGCCTCGTGCGCCAGGTGAGCGCCGAGCCCGGAGCCCTGGTGCGGGTGGCGGTTAGCGACGCCAATGGCCTGGAGCGCCAGCGCTGGCTCAGCCCGGCGGCCTATGGGCTGTGCGGTGCCCACCCCCCGGAGCAGGGCGATGCAACGACCTGACTCAGGCTTCAGCCTGCCCGAGCTGCTGGTGACGGTGAGTGTGCTGGGCTTGCTGGCCAGCCTGGCCATAGATGGCGGCCAGCGCAGCCTGGCGCGGATGCGGGTGGAAACCACCAGCCGGCGGCTGGGTTGGGGCTTAGAGCAGGCGCGCCGCCAAGCCCAGAGCCTGGGCCAGCCCTGCGCCCTCGAGCTGGGCCCCAGCGGTTGGCGCCAGCCCAGTGGCGGCAGCCTGCCCGGCTGCGGCTTGGCTGATGTTGAGCTTCAGCCCAATGAGGCCACCGGGGTGGCTATCGGCTCCAATTTCCCTGGGGCCTTGCGTTTCAGCAGCAACGGCCTGGTGCTTGATGGCGGCACGGTGGTAATCAGCGCAGCGGGCACGGATCTGCGCCGTTGTTTGGTGATGTCGCTGCCGCTGGGGGTGGTGCGGCTGGGCCGCTACGAGGGCGGGCAGGGCGATTCGCCCAGCAGCAGCGCCTGCCGGGCCGAGGAGGCGTTGTGAAAGAGGAGCAAGGGTTTTCGCTGGTGGAGTTGCTGCTGGCCCTGGCGATTGGTTGCGGCCTCAGTGGCGTGATCCTGCAGGCGCTGGTGGCGGAGGGGGCCACGAGCCAGCGCTTTGGCCGGCTGCTGCGGGAGCGGGCTGTGGCCCAGCGCACCCTGGAGCTGGTGCGCGGTGATTTGCTCCAGGCGCGGGGCTTGGCCGATCCCGCCGGGCTGGCGCCGGCCTGCAACCTGGCGGGCCGCAGCGTGGTGCTGCATCTGGATACTGCCTCTGGCCCGATCACCTATTCATTGGGTAAGCCGGCTGAACCGATCTGGCGGGGCAAGGTGCTGATGCGCTGCGGACCGGCCTACGGCCTGCATGGCGAGCTGGGCAGCGGCGCAGCCCAAAACCGGGTGGTGCTCGATGCGTTGGCGGCCAGCGATGGCTTCCGGGCCCAGCCCGCTGGCGCGGGGGTGCTGCAGCTGGAATTGGCGCAGGCCTGGGCCGATGGGGGGCGGCTGAGCTCCCGCTTGCCGGTGGCTATTGGGGCAAATACCGTACAAAACCAGACAGACCACGCTGGCGACAGCTGATGCAGTAGACGATGCGATTTTCAGCGTCGATGCGCCGTTACCAATAGCCGGTTAAAGCATGACGCAGGGTGGATTTAGTCCTCCCATGCCTCTGGGGAGAAAATCAGTCGCACGGCAGTAGGTCGTGTTCTTCTCCGCCACCGCTGTTCAGGCAGGCGATAGAGCGGAGCAGGCGCTGGGCGTTGGCAGGGCTGCGCAGGAGAAAGGTTGTTTCCTCCTCACCGCGGCGTGTGATCACTACTGGTTCATGGTTTTCATACACCTTCCGTGATCGAGCGCACGCGGCACTGGGCGCCGTCGGGACTAGCAGTTTTATAGATAACGCCGTTTGAATCCTGCACGCTGATTCGATAAGTCGGTTGACGGGCATTGCTGGTGTCCACATCAAAGTCGACTACGCCTCGCACCACCAAGGCATCGCTGGCGCTGGAATCCACCAATCGTCCTTGGGCGTTTATGGGTGGTCCGTTGCGGATTAGCTCACCACTAATAACTTCGTAGCGAATCGGTGCGGTCATTCCTGGCACGTCAAGCACTAGGGCGCTGCCCTCAGTATGTGCTTGCTCAGCTTGCTGGATTTCGTGGTTAATTAGAAATTGCACCCGGCCGCATTGGTCCTGCAGGCGTAGCAGGGCGGTCAGCCGGCTGCTGGTACGTATGTGGGTAAGCATCATGGTGATGGCGCCGCTTAGGATCACGCCGCCGATCGCCAGCACCACAAGTAGCTCCACCAGGGTTATGCCTGCGGTGCGGAGTTGGCGGCGGATAGGCATGGCTTCTGCTCAGATGCGGTCGCTGGCGGTGTCGCAGTGGCCTGCGTTGAGGCGGCCCACCTGGATAAGGCCCATCAGGCCCTCTAGCTGCACGCAGCGCAGAGGATCCTGGCCATCAGCCAGCGACACCTCAATTACGATCGGCGCATTGGCTGCCGGCGCTGGAAACAGGGTGCCAGCCGGGGTGAATACAAAGCTGCCTGCGGTGGTTACCACCTGGAAGCGCTGGCTGGTGCCGAGGCTGGGAATGACCAGGGGCTGGCTGCTGCGGCAGTTGTTGGCGATGGGCGAGGCGGCGGCAACAGAGTCGGCATCGGTTGTACCCACATCAGCTCCCTGGGCCAGTACGGCACCAGCGGCCAGGGTGCCGTCGAAAAGTGTCACTTGACAGCTGCTGCCCTTGAGGGCGGCGCGGCGCACTGATTCGAGCCAGCCGGCTAGCTCCACCACCACGGCATTCACCTGCTCGCGGCGCCAGTCGCGGTTGCCTGCGTCGATAACCAGGCCTGAGAGCACGCCCAAAATTGCCACCACCACCAACACTTCCGTCAGGCTGAAGCCTGGATAGGGGCGCTTCATGGGCATCAGGCCGCCACGGTGGGCATTAGCTGCACCTGGCGCAGCACGCGGCCATCGGTGCCGCTCCAGCGCACTAAGTAGCGCTGAGGTGGTGTGGAGGATGGTGAGCCAGAGCTGCTGAGATCAGTGCTGGCACGGCGGGTGATCTCGGAGCCAGTGAGCTTTGGAGTGCTGTTGATGTGGCTAATCAGGTTGTCTGCTAGCCCAACTGCGCAGAGCTGACGGAAAGTGGGCGTGTGGGCTGGGTTGTCAGGATTGGCGGGCACGTATTGGTTCTGGTTTGGCGGATTGCCGCCGGTTTGCACGCTGCAGGGGATGGTTGCGCAGGTGTAGCGGTCGTTGTGATCAAGGATCACCGCTAATTCATTGTTGATCGCAAATTGCTGTTCGAGGGTTTGGCTGATGGCTCTGGCCTGGCTAGTGGCCTGGTTAAACAGGTAGGTGCCGCCCATTGAGGAGATCGCCATCACTACAGCAGCCACCAGCAACTCCACCAGGCTGAAGCCGGAGTTGCGTTGTGGCTGAGCTTGATGGGATTGGATCATTTGCCATACCAACGGAAGCCTTCGACCGCCCGTGCCACCCAGTCGAACACCAGCGGATTGGTAGCGTTGGTGGTAGCGGTGTCTGGCGGTACTCCGTGGCCGGCGAGACCCATGGCCTGGGCAACCCCCGAGCCAGGCACCACCCAGGCGACGCTGCCGTTAGAGGTGATTCGGTTGGCCCACAGCACGCCGCTGTAGTGCGAGCCACCACTGATTGTCACTGAGCCTTGGGGAAACCAGGCAAACAGATTGAGACTGCTGACCCCACCTGCTAGGGAAACGACCTGGGTGCCGCAGCTGGCGCAGCCGAATAGGGATAGATCGGTGATTTTCGCGCCCCCGGCATGTTCCAGTGTTTTGCCGCCGCCGCTGCTAATTACTGTGCCTGAATTGGGGAAGTAAAGCCGTAGGAGCCGAACACTTGTGCCGATCACTTTTATGTTGAAAGCGCTGTAATCAAGCGTGTCCAGCACGCAGTGCAATTCTTCTCTGCCATCGCCATCACTGTCGTGGGTTTTGCAGTAGTTGTGGTTGGTCGTGCTGCTCATGTCTACAGCGGCATTAAACGCTACGGTGCTGGTGTCTGCGGCCTTGCAATTCGGCACGATCGTGCTGCTTAGGTTTGCGGCGTTGATTACATCACTGCTGTGGCAAGTTGCAAAGGCCAGGGGGTGTCTTTGATTGCCGCAGAGAGGGAGCCGCCAAGCCGGGCGATGCTTCCTACGCCGGTAGGGGCTGGTGCGGGCACTTGCGGCACAGGATTTAGATCCACTGTCGCCACCTGCAGGGTGTAGGAGGTGGAGGTGGGATCGAAGTCGCAATCGGGAGTGGAGTCGGCAATGCAAATCAGCGGATTTACTGGTTTTGAATTACTTCCTCCTGTTTCAATCGTGGTTATGCCATTGATCTTGATGTAACCAGTGTTGTTCTCGGCGGCACCGCCAAGAAAGCCCCAGTTGGCTGAGATGCAAACGCTGGCCCCATCACTACCTAGGCCGTAGTTCACATTGCCGTGGGCTCCCCCGAAGGGCACGCCACAGCACTTGGGAACGAGTTGCAGCTCCTCTTCCAGGCGCACACTGCTGATGGTCTGGCCATTGCGCAGGGCCGAGCCCTCCGCTGCGAGCACCACCTTGCCTCGGCCCGTGGGCTGAAATATGCGCAGTAGGGGGTTGCTGTCAACGCCTGCAAGGGGCTGGCGTTTCACCCACAGCAGCTGATATGCCTTGGTGGCCTGGCTGAGGTTGGTCACCACCTGGCCGTTGGCATTGAGCAGCACCCGGTTGTATGGGGCATTAGCGGCGTAGCCGAGGCTGGCGTTGCTTTCCAGATCGGGCCTGCCGCTTGTGCCGCCAAGGCAGGGATTCACCGATGCAGCTGCATCTGCCGCGGTCCAGCGGTAGCTGGCGGGGTCGGCGCCGCTAGTTTTTTTGGCCAGTAAGCCGCGGTTTTGGGGCCGGTTTAGCTCGCCCACGATGCGGGTGACCCCTGTTTCAGCCGCATCGCGCGCATCGCTGCTGTCGCGCTGAAAGGCGGCACTGATCACGCCATCGCTGGCACGATCGGCCAGCATCAGGCCGCCCAGCAGCACCATCAGCGAAGCCACCAACACCAGGGGGAGGGAGAAGCCTTCTTCTGGGTGGGCTCTGTTGAGGTGGCGGGGCGGGATTTTCACCCTGGGAATAGGGGTGTCTTACTTCAGGGTATACAGAGAATTTGGGATTGGTATTGGTAGTGGTGGCAAACTTTATTGGCCACGCGGTGGATAACGGATTTGCGGTTCAGGCGGCACCGCTCGTAATAGCTGATTTGGCCCACTTCTTAGGGGTGCGGTGAGGTTTTTAAACCGGAAATATCAAGTGAGGATGCTGCTGGCTGGACTGGCTGTTGATGCCTGGGCGGGGCTGTGGTTGATTAGATTGAACGCTGCTCGATTGCATGATATTTGAAAAATCGATATTCCTGATACTATTTTGTGTAAGCGGGAAACGTATGATAAAAGAGTAGCTTTGCTGAGTAGCTGGTCGCACAAGGCAATGGAGCTGCAGGGGCTTGCTGGGTTTTGAGTTGACTACGCCAAGGTCTCTCTCTGCTTGCTTTCCCCGCTTGGCTTGCGTATGGGTCGCAAGGAATATATGGGGCTTGGCATCTAATAAAAAATCTCTCCCCCGGAGCCTGCCCGTGGAAGAGATTTAAGGCTGACAACTACTTGTATCGTAGTCAGCGGGGATGCATGGTTCTAAAGTATTAATTAGATGGATAGGAAAAGCGAGGCTCTGGTCTTGTTTAGATTGGTCTAGGGAACTGCTGGAGTGGTAAGGGAGACGCCACCATTAGTTGCTATGGTTGCAACGGCTTGTGTGGTAAGGGCGGGAAAATTAGCAACCAAAGATGTATAAGTTTGCGCAGTCCCGGTTGCGGCACATGTGGTGGGAGTAATACCAGCTGGCGCAACGAACTGAGTCTGTTCGGTATCAATTTGAAGAGCGGCGCATGCTCGTGCTGCGCTCATAACGGTTGAATCGGCTGCCTTCGCTCTGGCTTTTTCTTGCTGGTTCAGGAATGCAGGAATGGCGATGGCCGACAGGATGCCAATGATGATCACAACGATCAGCAGTTCCACCAGCGTGAAGCCGGCTTGCAGCTTGCTGCGCTTCTTGGAGCTATGGAGGCGCTGGAATATCGCGCGTTGGGCCAGAAGCTTGGATTGGAGGCTGGAGGTCATGGAAAAGCGGCTCGTCGACTGAAACACGAAATAATTATTGCGCTGTTTTGCCGCCGTGCCAACAGAGGCAATCTGAGCAGAATCAGAGGATTGTCTGGTTGTTGCGCCATGGCCCGCTGGCCAGTGCGGATTTCTCCACTGCGGCTCTGGCTGCAGAGCACCTCGCTGCTGGCGGTGCTGGCTGGCTACAGCCTGCTGCTGCTGTTCAACCAGCAGATGGCCGGGCTGCATCGCAACGCCGCCCACCGCAACGCCGCCAGCTAGCGCCCCAGCTGAAGGCTGCCCTGCTGCCGGGCTGGCACCTGCAGCTGCTGCAGCCCTGGGGCAGCCGCCCTTCAGAGCCCAAGGCGATGCCTGTGCTGCAGAGCCGTGGTGGCCAGGAGTGGCTGGTGAGCCAGGTGCCCCTGGCCCTGGTGGATGGCAGCGCTGCCACCCTGTTGGTAGAGCAAAACGTGACCGCCTCGGTGCAGCAGGAGCGCCTGGCCTTCTGGCTGCTGGTGGTAGCCGCCGGTGTATCCAGCCTATTCACCAATGGCCTGCTGCGCCTTGTGTTGCAGAGGGGTCTGGTGAAGCCCCTGCAGGAATTCACAAATCATCTCTCCGCCACCCAGCCGTCGCCCCTGGCCTGGGACCAGATTCCCGTGGCCGAGCAGCCCGAGGAGCTGCAGCCCGTCGCCCTTGCTTTCAACGATCTTCAGCAGCGCCTTTCGGTTCCCTGGGAGCGGCAGCGTTCCTTTGTGGATGGCGTGGCCCATGAGCTGCGCACGCCGATCACCCTGATCTCCGGCCATGCCCAGCGCTTGCTGCGCCAGCCGGGTCTTGAGGCCACAGCGCCCTCGCTGCAGCTGATTCAGCAGGAGGCCCTGCGCATGGGCAGCCTCGTGAGCAACCTGCTCGATCTGGCCCGCATTGATTCGGGCCGTCAGCAGCGGTTGGCGCTTGCGCCTAGATACGCCAGCGGCGGAGCTGCTAGTGGCGATGGGGGATCCGGAGCGGCTGCAGGAGTGCCTGGCCGCCTTGATCGAAAACGCCCTCCACTACAGCCCCACGCCGCAGCCGGTCAGCCTTGCCGCCGATCAGCAGGGCGATTCCCTGGTGCTGCATGTGTGTGACCAAGGCCCTGGTGTGGAAGCTGGCTCGGTGCAGGTGGCCGAGGCCCCCGGTGGTGGCGCTGATTTTCAGCTGCATCTACCCCTGTCTAGGAGCTTGGAGGCGGTCAGCGCGTAGCAGATTGCTACGATCAAATCCGTTCTCCTGTCGAGCTGGGCTATGGCGAAATCCCCATCCCCGGTGCGCCTGCAGGAGGAGTTGATGCAAAGCGCTACCCAGGCAGGTGCCCGGCACCATCGCAGCGCCGCCGAGCAGATCGAATACTGGGCAGCACTGGGCCGGCAGGTTTGTCGTTTTGTCGACCCCGACAGCTTGCTGGATGTGCAAGCTGGGCTGGCGCGGCTGCAGGTGGAGCCGGTTGTGGCTCAGCCCGTGGCGCCAGAAGCGGTGTTCGCTGCCATTGAAAGGACAAGGCAGAGCGGGGAGCTGCCCCACTTGGTGAGTCATGCCGCCATCCGCTACCAGGCTTCTGCCAGTCAGCCCGGAGCGCTGGAGCGCATTGCAGCAGATGGCAGCCGCAGCACCGGCAGCTTTTCCAACGGCATCTTTATTCCCTGTGAGCCGGAGTTGGGTTGAGCGAGCGTGTGGTTTCTGGCAAACAGCTCTGGTTGCTGGTGGGCGGTAACGGCGCCGGCAAGAGCACCTTTCATCGGCTTTTCCTGGAGCCCCTGGGTCTTCCCTTTGTGAATGCCGACAACCTCGCCAAACTCATCGAGCCGGAGGCCCCGGAAGCCCATGGGCTTGAGGCGGCCCTACTGGCTGAGCAGCAGCGCGAATTATTGCTGCTGAGAGGTTTCAGCTTTTGCTTTGAAACGGTCTATTCCCATCCTTCCAAGGTCGATTTTGTTGCCCGCGCCAAGGCACTGGGTTACGAGGTGATCTTGGTGCTGATTCATCTCAATAACGCCTCCTTAAACCAGGCACGGATCGTCCAACGCATATCAGAGGGTGGTCATCACGTTCCGGCTGAAAAGGTGATCAGCCGTATCCCCCGACTGCTCAAAAATGTAAAGGCTTCATTGCCCCTTTGCGATCAAGTGCGTCTTGTTGATAATTCCTCTGCTGATAATCCGTTTTTGCCTGTAGCCACAATCATTGCTGGCCTTGAGCAGCGCTACCAAGATCCACTCCCGGATTGGGCCCTCGATCTGCTTAGGCCCTTGGGGGTGCCTCCTTCAGCATGAAGCCCACGCCGCGCACCGTCTGAATCAGGTTGGGTTGGCCCTCTCTCTCTAGCTTGCGGCGCAGCGCCCGTATATAGACATCAAGCACGTTGTCGTCGCCTACCCATTGTTCGCCCCACACCGCGTTGAGGATCGCTTCGCGGCTATGCACCTGATTGGGCTGACGCAGTAACAGGTGCAACAGCTCAAATTCCCTGCCGGTGAGGGTGATGCTTTCGCCGCCCCGGCTCACCTCCCGGCTGGCCGCAGTGAGCTGCAGATCCGCTAGCTGCAGTATTTCCGGCTCGCTGCTGGATTTGCTGGTGCTGCGCAGCCGTGCCCGTCCCCGGGCCAGCAGCTCCTCGATTGAAAAGGGTTTGGTGAGGTAGTCGTCGGCGCCGGCATCGAGCGCCTCCACCCGTTCGCGCACGTCGTCGCGGGCGGTGAGCATCAGCACCGGCGTGTGATCATCGCTGCCCCGCAAGCGCCGGCAGATCTCCACACCGCTGAAATCCGGCAGGGTCCAATCCAGCAGCAGCAGGTCCCAGGATTCGGCGCGGATCAACCCCAGGGCCTGCTGGCCGCTGGCCGCCTCCGTGCAGGCTTAGCCCTCGATCTCCAGCTCGGTGCGCAGAAACATCCGCAGCTCCGGGTCGTCGTCGACGATCAGTAGGCGGGGGCTGGGTATGAGTTTCACGGCAGCACCTTGGAGGCAAGTCCCTCAAGGCGCTGATCAGCCGTTAATAGCTGGGCTGCCTCTCGCCTGGCTAGGGCAAGGTAAAGACAATCGTAGACAGGATGGTCGAGGTGGCAGGCCAGTGCCAGTGCCTCCACCTGTAGGTGGCGATCCGGTTCGATTTGATCCACCAGATCGCGGGCATCCGCCAGCAGGGCCTGCGGATCAAGTCCGTTGAGGTTGCCGCCGCGCTGCAGTTTCCACAAGGTGTTGGCTACTTCGCTCAACATCAACTCTGGTGCCAGGACCAGCGGGGCCTCTTTGAGTTGATCCAGCCACTTGGACCCCACCGGATCGCCCGTTATCACCCGGATCGCTGCAGAGGCATCCAGCACACAAGTCGGCATGGCGTCCATTAGCGCTCCCGGTCGGCCCGGACCAGATCTTCCGGGGACTGGGACCACTTCAGGGGCGGGCTCTGTGACCAGCGTTGTTCGATGCGCTCCAGGGCCGCTCGGCGCCGTAGACGGGGATCTCCGCCCGCCTGGGTTTCCAGGTCGGACAAGGCCTGCTGGCTGAGGCTGCGTTTGTGGGCCCGGGCACGCCGCTGCAGCAGCCGATGCAGCGGTTCGGGCAGGTCGCGAATCTGAAGCGACGGCATCGTCATCGTGTCGGACTCGGTAAACACTTTAATGCAAGCGCATGCGTTATGCATGCACTTGCTTGGGCTCTCCAGCTACTGGCTGGCGCGTTCAGGGGCATGACCTGCCAAGCCTGCGGTGTCCGTGGCAATCAGCTCGAGGCTGGCCTGCCCGCCTGCCACGGCAACGGTGGTGAGGCGTTGGTCGAGGCTGGCCAGCACCCCTCCCTGTTGCACCGCCAGAGCTAGGAGATAGGTGTCGGTGATCTGGCCCGAGTCCACCAGGGCCCGGGGGTTGACATGGCTAAGGCCCAGCAGGCTCGGGGCGTCTGCCCAGAACCGGTGCTGCGGATGGCCAACCAGCTCCTCCAGGATCCGGCTCACCACCGCCGGCGATCCCGGGGAATTCGGGTAGCGGGGATGCCCCACGATCCGCAGGACTGCGTTCTGGGTGATCACACAACTGGCCCAGGGAGCTTCGCCCCGGCTGGAAAACCAGCGGTGGCAGCTCTCGTGGTGCACATGCCTTGGGTCGATTAAGGCGATTAGCACGTTGGCATCGAGCAGGGCAACAGGGATCACTCCCCGTCCTCCCGCAGGCTGTTGACGAGCTCAAGATCCACGGGGCCTCCGCTGGGTTGCAGGGGCAGCAACGGAAACCCATTGCGCTGCTCCGGCGGCGGGCTGCCGGGATCTGCTGGCCCTGGGGTGGTTAGGGCGCGGCGTAGCAAGTCGCTGATCACGTTCCCGATGGGTTGGCGCTGTTCGCGAGCCAGCACCCGTGCTGCTGAGAGCACGTCGTCATCCAGCCGCAGGGTGGTGCGCATCTGGTGTGAGGCATCAATCATCAACCTTAGCCGCGATCTTCAGCCTCGTTCTCAGCCCACCAATTTGTGCAGCTGGGCTGCGACCCCATCGCGATCGGGCGGGGCCATGTGTCCCAGGGTCTTCAGGATCAGGCGTTCATCCAGCGTGAACACCTTGAAGCGCACCAGGCAGGGCTGGGGCAGGCCGGCGGCCTGGTGGTGTTGGATCCTCCAATCCAGGGGTCACGCGGATTGTTTGGCCGACGTCACCATCGCCAGCAGCACGTGGCCTGAGGCGCGCTGGAAGTCGGGTGAAGACAGCACCACCGCCGGTCGCCGCTTCTGGGTGGCGCGATCCGTGAAGGGGAACGGCACCAGAACCAGCGAATGACGTTCCAACGGCTTCATAGCCCGGCGAAGGCTTCCTCATCCGCTGGGCTGCTCCACTCCTGCAGGCTGGCATCGAGGCTGCGTAAGTAGGCCAGGTCGAGTGGAGCAATTGCCCGCACGCGGACCGAGCCATCTTCCATCTCCCAGCTGAGTTGATCCGCCTGCCGCAGCCCCAAGGCTTCACGCACCGCCTTGGGTACGGTCACTTGCCCCTTGGCCGTATGGGTTGCGACCTCCATCACCCTCTCACCAATGCCCTCGGTATCCCACCCTAGGGCTGAGGTCTCCTTTCGGTAAGGAAGCCTTTCGGCTCGCATGGTCAGCTGGGCATGGTCAACTGGGCATGCTTGCTGGCATGCCAGTAAGCTGGCTTTTGTGGCTGCTGAGGGCGTCGACCGTGAAAACCACCATCGATCTGCCAGACACACTGCTGCATCAGGCCAGGCAGCGCGCCTTGCATGAAGGTCGCCCCTTTAAAGACCTGGTTGCCGAGTTCATTCGCCAGGGATTGAGCCAGGTGGGTGCCAAGCCAGCAACCCGGCCAGGCAGTCCACTTGAGTTGGCGGCCGATGGCCTGCCGGTGTTCCGCCGCGATCCAGCTGTGGCGCCGCAAATCCCCTCGCTGCAGGAGCTTCTGGAGCTCGAGCACACCACCCTGGCGGCGGAGGACCAGCAGCGTGCCGGCTTCCCTGGTTGACACCAACGTGTGGTTGGCCGCCACTTTTGAAGGCCATCCCTGTCATCAAAGCGCCCGTCAGGAGCTCTTGGCTGCCACACCCGCCGATCCTTGGCTGTGGTGCCGGGCCACGCAGCAGAGTTTTTTGCGCCTAGCCAGCACCGCGGCCGTGTTTCGCTCGTGCGGAGTGGAACGAGCTACCAATGCCGATGCCATGGCAGCACTTGAGCAGTGGTTGGTGCTTCGGCAGGTGGCGTTTGTGGAGGAGCCGCCCGGGGTGATGGCCCACTGGGCCAGGTTGGCCGCTGTCGATCAGGTGGCCCCCAAGCGCTGGATGGATGCCTATCTGGCTGCCGTGGCCATTGCGGGCGGCTGGTGTTTGATCAGCTTCGATCGCGATTTCCGCAGCTTTCAGCCCCAGGGATTGGATCTGTGGCTGTTGCCTCACGCCGCCTAGCTGCGTAAGGTCGCGCCATGCTCCTATCGCTGCGCCGCGCCCCCAGCCTCTCGGCCCGCATGGCCCGCTGGGGGTTGGTGATCGTGGTGGCCTACGCCCTGGTGGCCCTGCTCACGCCGCTGCTGGTGCATGCCGGCTGGCTGGCCGATCCCAACTCCGGCTTGCAAAATCCGATCTACGCCCAGCCCTCGCTGAGCCACTGGTGCGGCACCGATCGTTTGGGCCGCGACGTGTGCGTGCGCACCCTGGCCGGCAGTGGCGTGGCCCTGCAGGTGGTGCTGCTGGCCCTGGTGATCGCCCTGCTGATCGGTGTGCCGCTTGGCATGGTGAGCGGCTACTTGGGCGGCTGGGTGGATCGGGTGCTGGTGCTGCTGATGGACACCCTCTACACCCTGCCGGTGCTGCTGCTCTCGGTTGTGCTGGCCTTCCTGCTGGGCCGGGGCCTGCCCAATGCCGCCGCCGCCCTTTGCGTCGTCTACATCCCCCAATACTTCCGGGTGGTGCGCAACCAAACCGCCCAGGTGAAGGCCGAGTTGTTTGTGGAGGCGGCCCAGTCGCTTGGCGCCGGCCCGATCTGGATCCTGCGCCGCTACCTGCTGCGCAACGTGATCACCTCGGTGCCGGTGCTGCTCACCCTCAACGCCGCCGATGCCGTGCTGGTGCTCGGTGGCCTCGGCTTTCTTGGCCTGGGCCTGCCCGAAACCATCCCCGAGTGGGGCGGCGACCTGCAGCAGGCCCTCACCGCCGTGCCCACCGGCATCTGGTGGACCGCCCTCTACCCGGGCCTGGCCATGTTTGTGCTGGTGCTGGGGCTGTCGTTTTTAGGTGAAGGCCTCGAGACCTGGCTCAGCGGTGGCAGCGCCCAGCGGACGGGATCCTGAAGCCCAGATCTTGAAAGCCCAGAGCAGAAGCCTGGCTCCTTCAGGGGCGCAGCTGCCTAAGCCAGGCTTCCAGAGGTTCACAGCGGATGCCATCGATCAGCAGCGGTTCTGGGCAAAAGGAGAGCAGCAAGCGCTCTGCCTCCGGGTAGTCCTCGCCGAAGGCCCGCAGCGCCTTGAGGTCGCTCCGATCGATGCGCCTGCTGTGTTTCACCTCGATTGCCATAAACAGGTCTGGGCCATACACAACGAAATCCACCTCCAATCCAGATCGGGTGCGCCAGAAGCTGAGTTGGGCCCCTCCTGGCCGCAGCTGGCAGAGCGCCCGCAGGTGCTGTGCCACCAGGGATTCCAGAGCGATGCCGCCAATCTCTTCCGGTGCATCAAGCGGGCCGCGGGGCCTGAGGGAGCGAAAAACTCCGGCATCGAAGCAGAAAAACTTCTGGTGCTGCACCAGCTGCCGCTGGGCCCGTCGTTGAAACACCGGTAGTCGAAAGCTGATCAACAGATCCTCAAGAATTCCCAGATAGCTTTCGGCCCTTTTGCGGGGTATCTCGGTTTCCCGGGCCAGGTTTGCCAGGTTTAGTAATGAGCCCTGCGAAAAGCTAATCACCTCTAGAAACCTTGCGAAATCCCCGATCTGACGCACCAGGGCTTCTGCCTGCACCTCTTCTTGCAGATACAGCGAGGCATAGGCCGCCAGGGTTGCCTGGGGATCCACTGCCTGCCACACGAGGGGCACTAGTCCATTGGATTGGGCCCGCATCAGATCAAAATCCTGGCCGAGCTCAGCAGCCATGAAGGGCCCCATGTGCACTGCCACCAGCCGCCCGCCGAGCAGGTTGGCAGCCCCGTGGCGCAGCTTGCGAGCACTCGAACCGGTGAGCACAAAACGCAGATCACGCCGCTGCTCCACCAGGGCATGCACCACATCGAGCAACTGGGGGGCTTTCTGGATTTCGTCGATCACCACCGTGTGAGCGGATTTGCCAGCGGCAGCGATTAATTCGGCCAGCCGCTCTGGCCGGGCCTGGTAGGCCCTCAGTACATCCGGTGCCAGCAGATCCAGCCGCAGGGCTTCGGGAAACACCTGTGCCAGCCAGGTCGACTTGCCGGTGCCGCGGGGGCCAAAAAGGAAGAAGCTGCCAGGAGGTGGCTGCAAAAATCGCCGCATTGCCGCCATATACGCAGCCAAAATGGAGTTTTGCTAGCCATTTTGCACGGGATCTAGGCGTTTACTCGCTTGTTTCTTGATGCTCCCGGGCTTGGCGTTGATCTGCCGCTCGCCGCTGAGCCGCGCGGCCTTGGGCTCCAGGATCGTGATCTTGTCGACCACCTACCCGATCGAAGCCGGAATCTGCAAACTTGCAGGGCTAGGGGACACGGCCTGCAAGTGGCGCCCCACAATGGGAACGTCCCGCCAGCCTGTGGATAGCCATGCCCTGGTGGTTGGATCTGCTTCTGCTCTCTGCAGCGACGGCGCTTTGGTGCAGCGGCAACGCCAATGACGACGACGTTTGGAGCCTGTTCCAGAAGTTTCTCGCTGCCGTTGCCCTGGCGGTGGTGCTGCTGGGCGGCCGCCAGATTTTCCTGGAGCTGCTGGCCCTCGGCTTGGCCCTGTGGCTGCCCAGTGCCCGCAGATATCAGTAGCCCAGCATCAGTAGCCGGGCTTCAGTGCCTGAGCTTGATCGTGCGGGGCAGGGTTTCGCTGATGGCCCCCTCGGCATCAAGGCTTGGATAGGGGCGGCCTTCCCGCTGGCACCAGGCCGCCACCTCCGGATAGGCCCACTCAAGCAGCAGGTTGTCGTAGCGCCCGGCCGGCACCCCTTCGCCGTGGAGTGGCAGCACCCCGGCGGCCTGCCGCTGACGCAGCGCCTCAAACAGCAGCGTGGCGCAGGCCACGCTCACATTCAGCGACTGCACCATGCCGTGCATCGGGATCACGATCGGCTGATCTACCAATGCCGCCGCTTCAGCGCTTAAACCCCACTTCTCCGCCCCCAGCACCAGGGCGCTGGGGCCGGTGAAGTCGCACTGGCGGTAGTCCACCGCTTCCACCGACAGGTGGGTGCCATAGAGCCGAAAGCCCTGGTCCTTGAGTTGGCGCAGCAGGGCCACGCTGGCGCCGTCGCTATGGCGATGCAGCGGTACCCACTTTTCACTGCCCTTAGAGGTGCAATTGAAGGTGGGGGTGCGGCCCGCCAGGCTCACCACATGGGCCTCCAGCACCCCCACCGCATCGCAGCTGCGCAGGATCGCCGAGAGGTTGTGGGGCTTATCCACGTGCTCAAGCACCACGGTGAGATCGCCCATGCGGCGATCGAGCACGGCCTTGAGCCGCTCAAAGCGGCGGGGCAGCAGGGGCATGGCGTCGGGCTTAGTTGAGGTGCGGAATCACGGGCATCTCCCGAATGCCCAGTCTCCCTAATGACAAGTAGGCCTTCGGCAGTCACTTTTTTGTTTTTAGGCTGGGTTCAACATTCGGTTGCCCAAGCTCAAACCAGCTTTGCTTCCTCCCGCCCGGCGCTCGATGCAAGCTCCCGCCCCCACGTTTGATCAGCGGGTTTACGCCGTCGTTGCCCAGATCCCTTGCGGACAGCTGGCCACCTACGGCCAGATCGCTGAGCTGGTTGGGGTGTGGGGCGCCGCCCGCCAGGTGGGCTGGGCCCTGCGGCGGCTGCCGTTGCCGTCGCCCATTCCCTGGCAGCGGGTGGTGAATGCCCGCGGCCAGATCAGCTTCAACCCCAGCCGTGAAGGCAGCGACTGGATCCAGCGTGAGCTGCTGCTCGCTGAAGGCATCCCCGTAGATGCAGCCGGCCAGCTTCCCCTGGCCCAGCACCGTTGGCGGGCTGGAACTGGAGCTGGGGATGGAGAAGGTGTGTTTATCAATTAGTTCTCCTTAGCTAACTAGCAAAAAACATCCACCTCCCCAGCCACCTTCCCCGCCGCCTCCCCCCGCCCATCACACCCCTGCGCGCTAGTTGTGGAGCCTTGACCTCCGCTTTCCCACTCCCTGGCACTCGCCCCCCCAGCCGAAACTCCCGCGATTGGCCTGGCGCCGCGCCAGCTTGCCTGGCAGGTGTTGCTGGCGGTGGGCGCTGGCGCCTACGCCGATGTGGCGCTCGAGCGGGAGCTCCAGCGCCATCCCCTTGAGGGCGCCGACCGGGCCCTAGCCACCGAACTTGCCTACGGCACCATCCGCCAGCGGCGCCTGCTCGATGCCTGGCTCGATGCCCTCGGCAAGGTGCCCGCAGCCCGCCAGCCGCCCAAGTTGCGCTGGCTGCTGCACTTGGGGCTCTACCAGCTGCTGTTCAGCAGCCGGGTGCCGGCCTCCGCGGCGGTGAGCACCACCGTGGAGCTGGCGAAACGGGGCAAACTCGGCCGGCTGGCGCCGGTGGCCAATGGCCTACTTCGGGCCTGCGGGCGCCGGCGCGCGGAGGCCGGGCCTGAGCCCTGGGATGGTCTGGGCCCCCTGCCCAGCGACCCCGCCGCCAGCTATGGCCTGCGCCATTCCCTGCCCGCCTGGCTCGCTGAGCTGGCGTTGCAGTGGCCTGATCCCGAGGCCTTCGGTCTGGCCTGCAACCAACCCCCCGCCCTCGACCTGCGCCTCAACCTGCTGCGCACCACGCCTGCTGCTGTTTTGGAGGCCTTCACTGCCGCCGGGATCGAGGCGGCCCCCCTGCCGGATCTGCCCGGGGGCCTCACGCTGCTGGGCCGCAGCGGTGAGTTGCGCGCCCTGCCCGGCTACGCCGAGGGGCACTGGTGCGTGCAAGATCGCGCTGCCCAGGCGGTGGGTCTGCTGCTCGATCCCCAGCCCGGCGAGCGGATCCTCGATGCCTGCGCCGCCCCCGGTGGCAAGAGCACCCATCTCGCTGAGCTCATGGGCAACGAGGGTGAGGTGTGGGCCGTGGATCGCTCCGAGGGGCGCCTGCGCCGGGTGGGCGTCAATGCCGCCCGCCTTGGCCTGCAGTGCATCCACACCCTGGCCGCCGATGCCACTGCCCTGGCGGCTGAGAAGCCTGAGTGGCTCGGCTGGTTTGATCGCATCCTGCTGGATGCCCCCTGTTCGGGCCTCGGCACCCTGGCCCGCCACGCCGATGCCCGCTGGCGGATCAGCCCTGAATCCATCACCGAGTTGGTGCCCCTGCAGCGGGCCCTGCTGGAATCCCTGCTGCCCCTGCTCAAGCCGGGCGGTCAGCTCGTGTATGCCACCTGCACCGTGCATCCGGCTGAAAATGGCCAGCTGCTCGCTGGCTTCCTTGCTGATCACCCCGGCTGGCAGCTGCAGCAGAGCTGGCAGCGCTGGCCAGCCGCCAGTGGTGGCGACGGCTTTTTTGCCGGCCGGCTGCAGGCCTAAGGCGGGGTTAGGGGGGTGGTGGTGGCGCCATCACCGGGGGTGGCGGGGCTTCCAGCGGTGGCGGTGGCGGTGGGGCGGGCGCCGGGCTTGGAGCAGCAGGGGTGCTTGGTGTTTGCGGCTGGGGCGCGGCAGGGCTGGCCGGTACGGCTGGTGTGTAGGGCTGCTCGTTGAGGCTGGGGGTGGGATCAAGCTCCAACGGCTGGGGTGCCGGTTCACGCCAGCTTTCGGGGCTGGCTGCCGGTTTACGGCGGCGCTCAGCTTGCTTCTTATCGCGCCGGTAGGTGTCCTCTAGCTGCGGCTTGGGCGGAAACTGGCGCACTGGCAGGTCCTTGCTTATCGGCGCCATAAAGGCCCGCCAGGCGTAGGTGGCCACCACGCTGGTGTCCCTGGTTGTGCGGCTGTCGTCGTAGCCCAGCCACACCCCAGTGGTGAGCTGGGGAATCGAACCGATAAACCACAGGTCGCGGCCCCCCTCTGAGGTGCCCGTCTTGCCGGCCACCGGCCGGTCTGGCAGGGCCGCGCCGCCGCCCGTGCCCGACCGCACCGCCTGCTCCAGCATCCACAGCATCAGGGCAGCGATGTCGCTATTGACGGCCCGGCGCCCTTGATCGCCATCCACCCGGCGGCTCCACAGCAGCTCGCCATCGGGGCCGAGGATCTCTTCAAACGGTGTTGGTTTCACGTAGATACCACCGTTATTGATGGCGGCGTAGGCGGCGGTCATGTCCACCACGGTTTGCTCGGTAGCGCCAAGAGCTAGGGGGTAGAAGCGCCCCAGCTCGCGGGTGATGCCGAGGTTCTTGGCCGTTTCAATCACCTTGTCGAAGCCCAGCTCCTGCAGCAGCCCCACCGCCACCGTGTTGAGCGAGTTCTGCAGCGCCATCACCATCGACACCGAACCGAAGTAGCGGTTGCCGAAGTTCTTGGGGCAGTAGCCGGCGAAGCAGCGGGCCGAATCGCGGAATATTCGCTCTGGCAGCATCCCCCGCTGCAGGGCCGTGAGATACACAAACAACTTGAAGGTGGAGCCGGGCGAGCGCAGGGCCTGGGCTGCCCGATTGAACTGGCTGTCCTTGAAGTCGGTGCCACCCACCATCGCCCGCACCAGGCCGGTGCCGGGCTCCATCGCCACCAGAGCGCCCTGCATGCTGCCGGTGGCATAGATGTTCACCGCCGACTGCGCCTTCTCCTGCCAGGCCAAATTGACGCTGCTGCGCACTGTCAAACCACCCACCTCGAGCTGCTCGGGGCTGAGCACCTTGGGCAGTTCCTGCTGCACCCAGCTGCTGAAGTAGGGGGCGCGGCTGTCTAAGTATTTGGGTTCAGCTGGCTTCAGTTGCAGCGGTGCCGCTTCAGCCTGCTGTTGCTCACTGACGCTGATGAAGCCCGCCTCCTCCATGCGGCGCAGCACCACTGCCCGCCGCTCCAGGGCCAGGTCGGGATTCACCAGGGGCGAATAAACCGAGGGGGCTGGTGGCAGCCCTGCGATCAGGGCGGCTTCCGGGAGGGTTAGCTGGTCTGGGGTTTTTGTGAAATACACCCAGGCCGCGTCGGCCACGCCGTAGGCGCTTGAGCCGAGATAAACGACGTTGAGGTATTCGGTGAGGATCTGCGGTTTGCTGAGCTGGCGCTCGAGCTTGCCGGCCAGGGCGGCCTCCTTGAGCTTGCGAATCAGGGTGCGATCCTGGCTCAGAAATACGGTGCGGGCCAGCTGCTGGGTGATCGTGCTGGCCCCCTCCTCCACCGAGCCCTTGCGCAGGTTGCGCACCATGGCCCGGCCGATCCCTACCGGGTCAATGCCGTCGTGCCGATAGAAGCGCCGGTCTTCCGCGGCGATAAAAGCCTGCTGCACCAACGCCGGCATCGTTTCGGGCGTCAGCTTTTCGCGAGTAACCGGCCCGATCTTGTGCACCACCTGGCCATCGGCCGAGAGGATGGTGAGGGTGCCTGGGCGGTTGAAGTGGTTGATGCCGCGGGCGTCGGGCAGCAGGCTGTCAAAGCCCGCCACTAGCGCCGCCTGGCCGCAGGCAACGCCACCGCCAATCAGGGCTGCAAGCAGCCCTACTCCCACCAGGTTGGTGCGGCGGGGCTGGGGAGCTTTGCCGTTGGCGGGGGGCTGGCGGTTCACCTCAGCTAACGAGGGAGCTGTGGCCGATTGCCAGGGCGGTCACAAGCATGCCGAGCACCAGGAATGGTTGGGCACTTGCCTGGTATTTGACATCGAAGGCAACTGGATCACGCAGCAGCCAGATGTCCTGGAAGGTGATCTGGGGAATGATCAGCAGCACCAACAACACCGCCGCGAAGTGTTGGCCGATGGCGATCAGCACGGCCACCATCGCCAGCTGAAATACATCGATCATGCCGGCGCTGATCCAGCTGGCTTTTTCGATACCGAAAGCAACCGGTAGGGATTGCAGGCCCATGGCACGGTCGCCCTCGACGCTCTTGAAGTCGTTGACCACGGCGATGCCAAGGCCCGCTAGGGAGTAGGCCAGGGTGAGTAGGGCGGTGGTCCAGGTGAGCTGGCCAAAAAGAGCCTGGCCTGCCCACCAGGGCAGGGCGATGTAGCTGGCGCCAAGGGCGTAGTTTCCCAGCCAACCGTTTTGCTTGAGCTTCAGCGGCGGAGCTGAATAGATAAAGCTCACAAAGGAGCCGCCCAGGGCCAGCAGCAGCAGCACCGGGGTGGTGTGACCGGCCCAGAGATCAAGGCCGTAGGCCACTCCTAGCCCTGCTAGCAGCAGGATCCAGATCTGGGCCTTCACCTGGCCTAAAGGAATCGCTCCTGAAGGAATCGGCCGGTATGGCTCGTTGATCGCGTCGATTTCGCGGTCGTAGTAGTCGTTGATCGTTTGGGTGTAGCCGGCCAGCAGGGGCCCGCTCATCAGCATGCAGGCGATCGAGGCTCCCACCTCGCTGAGGCTCCAATGGAAATTGCCTGAGGCGGCAGCACCGCACAGCACACCCCAAATCAGGGGTATCCAGGTGACCGGCTTCATCAGCTGCAGCCGGATTTTCCAGATACTGCTGGTACCGCTGGCACCCTTCATGCCCAGCAGCTGACGGGCGCCGCCGCCGCTGGCCGCTTCGGGATTGGGGCTGTTGGTCAACGGCCTAGGCCTCAGGCGAGGGTGAGTTCGTCGTCAAAGAACCAGGCGATCTGACCACCGCTTAGCTCCACCACCACACCGATGCCCTTGCCATCCACCGTGCGGAAGCCGGTCACGGTGCCGGTGGAATCGGCCTTCAGGGAATCAACCATCTCACTGGAGATGCGATCCCGAACCCGGGTGATCCGCACCTTCGAGCCGATGTTGATGGTGGCAGCCTGGGACATGGCCGGCGCGACTGGAAAGTGGCGCAACCTTAACAGTGCCCTACGGAGCTCCAGTCCATGGTTGCCAAGCGGATCATTCCCTGTCTCGACGTGGCCGATGGCCGGGTGGTGAAGGGGGTGAATTTTGTTGGGCTGCGCGATGCTGGTGATCCGGTCGAGCTGGCCTGTCGGTACAGCGCTGCTGGGGCAGATGAGCTGGTTTTCCTCGACATCGCCGCCAGTCACCAGGGCCGCGGCACCCTGGTGGAGCTGGTGCAACGCACCGCTGAAGCGGTCACCATTCCCTTCACCGTGGGCGGTGGCATCAGCAGCGTTGAGGGCATCACCGCCCTGCTGCGCGCCGGCGCCGACAAGGTGAGCCTCAACTCATCAGCCGTGCGCGATCCCGAGCTGGTGGCCCGCGGCGCCGAGCGCTTTGGTTGCCAATGCATCGTGGTGGCGATCGATGCCCGGGCCCGCGCTGGCGGGGGCTGGGATGTGTACGTCAAAGGTGGCCGCGAGAACACGGGCCTCGATGCGGTGGCCTGGGCCCGGCAGGTGGTGGCCCTCGGAGCTGGCGAGATCCTGCTCACCTCCATGGATGGTGATGGCACCCAGGCGGGCTACGCCCTGGAGCTCACCCGCGCCGTGGCCGATGCGGTGCAGGTGCCAGTGATCGCCTCCGGCGGTGCCGGCTGCATCGACCACCTCGCTGAGGTCCTCGACCCCGGTCTGGCGGGTGGCCATGCCTCAGCAGCCCTATTGGCCTCCTTGCTGCACGATGGCATTCTCAGCGTTGAGCAGATCAAGACCGAGCTGCTGCGCCGTGGTTTGCCGATACGGCCCCTCGCATTGAGTTGTTAAGGCTCGTTACATTGGCTAGAGACCTTCACTCGGTTCGGCCAGCACTTGTTCTCTGCCCTTCCCGTACTCCCGTCTAATGCCTCCACCGCAATTGCCCTCGGCATGGTGGCGGCTGTGGTGGCTCTGGTTGCTTGGGCGCTGCAGCTGATGCAGGCCGCCAACGATCGCCAGGAATTTTCGTTGATGCTGGCTGGCTGCATGGTGTGCTCAGCTGCAGTTGGCCTGGCCACCGTGATGGTGCTCACCTTCACCAGCCCCAGCTTTTTGCCTGCTGTGGATGCGGGCATCAGTCTCGATTCGATTGTGTTGCCTTGGGATGGCCAGCTTTAGGCCCGGAGATCCACATGCGGTTCAGGAGCTGTTTGAACAGATAGCGCCCCGCTACGACCAGCTCAACGACCTGCTCAGTTTTGGCCTGCATCGCCTCTGGAAACGTCAGGCGATTGCTTGGTTGCAGCCCCAGCCTGGCCAGCATCTTTTAGATCTTTGTTGCGGCACCGGCGATCTGGCCCTAGTGCTGGCTGACCGGGTGCGGCCGGGTGGAAGCGTGCTCGGCATAGATGCGGCCGCTGCCCCCCTGGCGGTGGCGGCCCGTCGGGCAGCCGCCCAGCCCTGGCTAGCGGTGAGCTGGCAGCAGGGGGATGCCCTGGCCACTGGCTTGGCGAGCGCTAGTTGCGATGGGGCCGTGATCGCCTACGGGCTGCGCAACCTCGCTGATCCAGGGGCAGGCCTGCTGGAGTTGCGACGGCTGTTGCGCGACGGCGGCCGCGCCGCAGTGCTTGATTTCAATCGCACCTCTGGGGCTGTAGAGAGTTTCCAGAGCTTTTATCTACGCCGGTTGGTGGTGCCCACCGCCGAGCGGTTCGGCATTCCCGAGCACTACGCCTACCTGGAGGAGAGCCTGCAGCGGTTTCCCACGGGCTCCGAGCAGCAGCAGCTGGCGAGGCGGGCGGGCTTCAGCGAAGTGAGGCATCGGCCCCTGGCTGGTGGCCTGATGGGTTTGCTGGAGCTGGTGGCCTGAGGCCAGTGGACAGCTTGGATCCTGGCTCCTGGTGTGCGGCCCGATTGTGACTACTATTGGAGTATCTGTTTTGAATAGGGGTTGAATCCCCAAGGGTTTTGGAAAACTTCTACATCCAGCCCATCATCGACCTTTCTTCCGGCCGGGTTTGCGGCGGCGAGGTCCTGTGGCGCCCCAACCACAACGTGCCCAGCTCTGAGGAGATTCAGGCTCTAGATGAAGATCCCGCTCTCAATATCTCCGTCACACAAGACTCTTTCATATTTGCTCTGCGGGCCCTCGACCGGATGCAGTCGAACGTGTGGCTGTCGGTGAATCTCTCCTGCCAGTACATCGGCTCTGGCAAGATGTTTTTCCGGCCGATCTCCAAGGCGGTTGGTGATCTCGAAACCCTGCGCCGCAAGGTTGGTCGCCGCCTGGTGGTGGAGGTCACAGAGCGTGGTGTGTCCGGCCAGCATGAGTCGTCGTTTATTAACGAGCTCACCTCGCTGCACACCATTGCGGTGGACGACTTCGGCACTGGAGATGCGCCCCTGTCCCACATGCTGAATCTGAATTTCAGCAAGGTGAAGGTGGATCGCTCGATTGTCTCCGGCATTGATGCCGATTCCTTCCGCCAGCGTTTTCTCAAGTGGCTGGTGTCTGGTTGTCACGCCATCAACGTGGATGTCTGCGCCGAGGGTGTGGAAACGGAATCGGAGGCCACCTTCCTACGCCGCATCGGCGTCAACCAGGGCCAGGGCTGGCTGTGGAGCAAGGCCATACCTGCTGAGCAGTTTGAAAACCTCACCGTGCCAAGCGCAGCCGTCACTGAGTCGCTCGGCCGCATGCTCAACGCATCCTGAATCAAAACCCCGTCGCTGGTATAGCAAATGCGTTGAGCGATAACAGGCTGGCTAGATGCCTTTAATTCTCTATCTTTTGAGGGGTAACTTGGAGCTAAGTGCCCTATGACTCCGCTTACGCTAAGTAGCTTTTTCTTTTGGGCCTGTTTCGGTGCGGGCTGGGCGGCGCTTTCCGTTTTTGCCCACCATGGGGGTGCTGCTGCTCTGCGGTTTTGGAGCCTCCAGCGCCTTCAGCTACTTCAGTGCCCGCGGCATCCTTGATCGCCAGCTGGCCAACACCACCCTGCCGTTAACGGCCCAGGCGCTCTCCGGTGAAGTGGAGCAGTACCTCACCCCGCAGGCGCTGCTTTCGTCTTCAATGGCACGCAACACCTTCCTGGAGAGCTGGGTTGCCGCCGGGGAGCGGGATCAAACCGCAATGGTTGGCTGTCTCCGCAATATCCAGGCCGAACACGGAGCCACCACTGCCTTTTTTGTGTCCGATCGCACCGGTCGCTATTACCACCTAAACGGGGTGATTAAGTCTGTCTCCCCTAGCGATCCCAACGACCGCTGGTTTTACCGGGTGCAGGCCAGTGCCGATCCCTTTGAAGTCAACATCGATAGGGATACGGCCGATCCCAACCGGGTAACCGCCTTCACCAACTTTCGGGTGCTGGATCAGGCGGGTGGCTTCATTGGCTCTATCGGCTTAGGTATGGACGTGCGCGAGTTGGCCCGGGAGCTGAATCGCTATTAGGATCGCTATGGCGCCCGGGTGCTTTTGGTGACCCATGCAGGTCAGGTGGTGCTCTCCCCCGGCGCCGACTCTGGGGCAACCCTCAAAAAGGTTTCCGGGCTGGCTCCTTATGTTTCCCGGATCCTTAATCAGCCCGCCACATCCCTGCAGTTCCCCCATGGCGAGGGCCAGCTGTTCGTGAACAGTCGCCAGATCCCCGCACTCGGTTGGGTGATTGTGGTGCTGCAGCAAAACGATCCGAGCAAGGCAGCTCTGCTGTCGATCCTTGCTCAGAATCTGCTGATTGCCCTGGCGGTGTCAGCGGTGGTGTTGCTGCTGGCCGCTTCCTCCAGCTCGGCTGAGCCCATTGCCCCACCCACCCTCAGCTGCGGCGTCACCACCTATCAGCACGGTGAAACTCTTAAGGAGCTGCTGCTGCGGGCTGATCAGGTTCTCTACACGGCCAAGCGTGGGGGGCGTGATCGGGTTGTGTGCCTGGAGGCTGAGGCCCCCCTACTGGGCAGAATCGATCCAAAGCCCAGCACAGCAGCGTGAACTTCCAGGACAGAAGTGCAACCCTTCCGGAAGCCCTGACTTTGCAAGCCTTCTGCGCCGGGTAAACTGCACAGACCAGCAAACGACCAATAAAACTGGGCTAGCGTCCGGACTTCTGACGTCGCGGCGGTCGCCCGTGTTGGTCCTTGCCTCGTGTCCTTGAGCGCCACCCCCTTCTGGGCGGCGAGGTGGAGGTTGTCCTCTACGCCACCAAGCCGTACTACTGCGCCCGGCTGTACCTGTCTGGGGAGCGTCGCTACGCCACGAAGAGCTGCAAGACCAACGACCTTGAGGAAGCAAAGGAGTTCGCTGTTAAAACCTGGAGGGTCTGGCGGAACACGGCTGAAGCCGGTGGCTCGCCACTGGGAACCTCTCTGGAACAGGTAGTAGGGGAGTACATGAAGCTGCAGGACCAGCGCTGTGCAGACAGCGAGGTGAGCGCGAACACCTTGAGGTGCACAAGAACCCTGTTCTCGACAGTTTTCCTGCTGTACTGCAAACACAAGGGTTTTCGGTTTGTTCGAGACTTTCCAGCTGACGGACTCAACGACTACCGGCAGTGGCGCCTGAATGTGTCACCAAAGCTGGTGAAGCGCAGTCAAAAGACCACAGGCGTCAAGGACAGCACCCTGAACCGCGAGTTGACCGCCTTTAGAACGTTCTTCACCAAGTACCTCAAGCAACGAGGTCTGACTGGTGTTGAACCAAGGGTGAAGCTGCGCGACACCTACGACGACACTTTTGAAGCCAACCCGCCCTTCAGCTCAAAGGAGTGGGAAAAAACTTGGAGGCACCTGCGGACCTGGTCAGAGGAGCCGCTTAAGCGGGCCTCCCACCGCTACTGGCGGCAGTGCTTCCGTCGCTACCTGCAAACTGCCCGCTGGGTCGGCAACCGGCCGTCAGAGCTGGTTGCAAGGCTTCGGTGGTCAGAGGTTCAGTTTCAAGAAGGCCGCACGGTCTCGACGAAAACAGGGGAGAAGGAACTGCTGGCCCTTGTCACGGTGCGCAAGGCTCCAGGCACAAAGAACAAAAGGGACCGGACAGTACCGAGCTTGGCGGGGAGGTACCTAAAGGCCTGGCTGGAGTTTGTTCAGGCGTACCGAAAAGAAAACGGGTTCAGACCGTTGGAGCCAACAGACCTGGTCTTCGGCAACCCAGCCACAAGCAAGCCGTACCCGTACACCCAGTGGAGCAAAACCTGGGACGTGCTGAGAGCAGAGCTAGGCCTGACACACCTGAACCTCTACAGCACACGAAGCACATTCGTGACCGACCTGCTTGAGAAGGGAGTGGACGTGTACCTGGTCGCCCGCCTGGCCAACCACACTGTGGAAGTGCTGCAGAAGCACTACGACCGCCAGGACCTCGTCAGACGGGCGTCGGAGGCCACGCCAAGGACCTACGGAGCTCGGGAGACCGAGCGGAGGCCAGTAAACGCGTTGGAGCTGGCTGGGGAGTCCGAGGAGGAGGACTCAGGGACCGGCTAGCAAATTAATACGAACTGAGAAGCCGTTTTTGAGACTTGGACCGCCGCTTCGCACTCGAAGCCCGCGTCATGTGTCACGCACTAGCAAGTCTCAAAGTCGACGTATTCGCTGTGTGTTTCAGCTTTGGCCAGCAACATCTACCAGCCGGTTCTGTCCATGTTGCTTTGAGAGCTCCACGCCAACCTGTCCCCCTGCCCAGAGTGACGAGAAATTGTCAGCGACACCCTTTGACTTTGAGCTCGGCACTCTTCGCCTCGGCAAGCTCCATTAGCTTCTTGGATACCGCGTAGCTCTGACGAGTGTAAGCATCCTCGGCCTGCTGCACATAGCTCGCACGCTTTGCAGATAGGTCAGAGCAGCTTGCAGCCTGAACTGGAGCAGTGAGCGAGGCAAGGGACAGGGCGATAAAGAGGGTGCTTTTCATGAGTCGTAAACAGGTTGTGGGAATTTAGCTGCAGTGCGAAAGAGACTGCAACGAAAGACGGACGAATCTCAGCCTAATCGGCGACTGTCCTCTTCTAGTCGCGCCCCGTCTCGAACTGCAGACACCATGCTAACAATGCCAAGAACAATCAGGAACAAACCCAGAGGTGGGAAGAGCAAGCAGGGGACTCCAAGAAGGATCATCGCGCATCCACCGCCAGCAGATGTATTGGCGTTCGTGTTGAGGTTGACTTTTTCTCCCTCCGTAAGCATGCGGACGGGGCTTCGCTGCGCGCCTTTATTAGAAGCTAGGCCGTACTCTCGACGGGTTCTCTCGTGAAAGGCCTGCATCTCGGCTTCGTACTTAAGTCGTTCTTCCTCAGACTTGAAAGCCATTACCGCTTGGCCAGCTACATGAGAAATGCTAGCCATTGCTTAGCCGCTTATCAATAGAGGGTAGCTCCATGGGTCCGGGTGTTTACGGTCGTTTACATCTCCTTCATGGTGCCTCCTACTCCTAGTGATCCAATACTCCTCTGTTCTGCGTGATTGTATGTCTTCTCTATTTGCCCAGCTCCGGCATGGCAGAACTCACCCTTAGTCAAGGTGAGCCTTCACAACCCCCCACGAGTAGGGGAACTGCTGACCTCGAACGATGAGGCAAGGCGTTGAGCAAGGCAGGTCACTTTCCTCGTCCCCCTGGTCCCTGAGGTGGTAGCTGTCCAGTGTCTCCTGAAGGCACTGCCGCTTGTCTTTCTTGATCTTCTCAAGGCACTCCCGGGTCCAACGGCTGCCAGCCCTTCCGCACTTGTACCTTGCCGCCGCCTCGTCAAAGGTCAGTGCCTGGACCACGGGTTTGGCTTCTGGGTCGTAAACAAGCAGTCGATCCAGGTCAGGGAATGTGTCATCACGGAGAGTTTTGAATGGACCGTCGAGAAGAGCAAGTAGTTCTTCGGTCCTCGGGTCTTCACCTCCCTTGTCCCCCTCTGCTTTCATCTCTTCGAATAGTGAGTCGAGGTATCGATTAAGTTCGGTTGGGTCAGTTAGGTCTTGTGCGTCGTTGTTCATAGTGTCAGTCCTCAAGTGTCTAGGTTAGGGGTGGATCGTATTGGTCGCGAAGGTGAACCTCCTTGTAGGCAGGCATGGGTTGTTTCTCCCACCCGCGCTCAGCGTGGTAGTAAGCGCGCCACACCAACTCCGAGCAGTGGCCCGGACCGAAGCGGTGTGTATTTCCGTCGATCACCCGTTCAACCTTCAACCAGTTGTCCATGATTCCGGTGGTTGGTCCGTGAAACTGAAATCGGTAGGTTTCACCCTTCAGTTCGACCTCAGCGGCGTCACCGCCAGCAAGGTGTTCGGCGTACAGGTGGTAGGGGTCAGGTGCGTTGGTCATGGTCTTGCAAGCCTCTGTGTTGCTGCCGGTCCTTTTCGGAGGGTGGGTAGCGGTGTTCTGACTCCGTTGGCACGCTCGTAGTCGTCCAGCAGTCGGCTCAGGGTCTTGGCCAGCGTCGGTGTCTGCTCTTCTGACTGCACTCGGATGAACCGTTGCAGGTCGCGTTCACTGATGCCCAGCTTGAGCACCTTGCGTTCGGTGCTTTTCATGGCTTTATTCCTCTGTTGCTACCGGCCATTGCTTGTGGTGTGTGCTGGCGAATCAGCACCCGTTTCCTTCCTGATGAAGTGCTTCTCAAGACCACTTTCCACTCGCCTGACTGCACCAGGTACCGCATGAAGTGGTTCGCCACTCGCTTCGGCAGGTCAAGGATGACCGCCAGTTCCTCTCTGGTCGACCCATCCAGGTCTTTGTGGTCAATCTGGCGGTAAACCTCACCAAACACCTCATCAGTCAGGGTGATGATGAATAGTTTGTTCTTGTTACTGTTTTCACCTAGCACTGACCCGGCCCAACTCCAGCTGCTGTCACTCACGTACCCCTGGCAACCGTTGTTCCACATGGCCATCGCCTTCCTGATGGTATTGCTGCTGTACTCGGCGACTCGACGACGGCCGAGCCGGGGGCAGGACAACTGCACCCAACCGTTCTCGACCCAGGTGTCAACCACCTCCTTTTTCAGTTGTTGGAGGTACCGGCCTTCCTCACTTTTGTACCACTGCCACCCTTTTCGTTCTTTCAGGTCTTGGATGGCCCTACCAATCCAGGTGGTGTCAAGTACCTCCTCTACAGGGATTCGTCCTCTGAAGTCGTTGCAGCAAAGCCACTCGCGCAGTGTTCTGAAAGCAATTTCTTTCAGGTCACCTTGCAGAGTGGCGTCGGTTGTCTTCTGTTGTTCTGTCATTTCGTTCTCCAGTCGGGCTGGTAAGGGTGGTGTCAAGCAGTCAGTGCTTCGAGTCGGTTAATGATGTAGACCAGCTCCTGCTTGTAGGTTTTCGCCTTCTCCTTCCATTGCTCCACCGTTCCGACTTCGGGGTCCGTGAAGCAGATAAGAGGGAAGTATTTTTGGTTCAGGAAGTGCATATGAAGGCCGAGATTTTCCGCATCCGGCAGTGCCTGAGTCAGTCGTTTTGTCGTCATCGCACCGCCCAACACGGTCTTCCGCAGCTTTTCTTTCTTCTCTGCTGTGGGCACGTATCGTCCTCGTGTAGCTGTATTGAACATAGCGTTGTGTAAGGCTTCGTAAACCTGCCCAACGCTGCTGTCTATGTGGTTTTACCCAAGTGCTACCAACTGATCAGAATATTTAACCATTTTTGCTATTCTTTTCGGATCCCATAGGGGTTATGTCAATCAATACATGGTCGCCCATGCATCAATTAAATTTATGCCGCCTTAAGGGGCTCCTGTCGGTAAAGAATGGTCCAAAATTCTGATCAGTCAACCGTTCCCACCGCACTCATGATCTGCTCACGGGTCAGTTCCTGAGTTCTCCCTGGCATTCCTGGCTTCTGTCGCTTGGCACGGTCAGCAGCGGCCTGGGCCTCCCGCTCATCCGCCTTGCGATCCCACTCGGCCTTCTCAAGTGTCGTTTTCACCTCGTTCAGTTTCCGCCACGCCTCAATCAAACGCCCCCTTTCCTCCGGTGTGGCGTTGGCACCGCCCTTCGCCTCGACTGCTTTTGCCGTCGCCTTCGCCTCCTGCTTCGCCGTCTCGAACCGCTTTCTCAGTGCGTCAATGGTGTTAGCCGCCACAAGGGTGCCCTTCCTGCACTTGCCCCTGGTGCCGTAGGTGCTGCCGTCTTTCCGCTGACACCGTTCAGCTGCCTCAAAGAACTTCGCCCGCTCAGCCATCTCCAGGTCGTGCAGCTCCAGGGAGTCCTCAGCCGTCAGCCTCCGCCCGTTCCTTTTCAGCCGCCGCAGCTGCTCAAGTCGGGGTACCCGGTTGCCCTCACGGTGCACCTCCTCAAACTGTCCGCCCTTCTCATGTCCCTCTGTACCGGGACCTTTCTTCAAACCTTCAACCAGCCTCCTGGCCTGTTCGCTGTAGTCGCCCACGTTGTTGCTCCATACTTAGTAAGTGTTAGACCCGTGAGTTCGGGTTGTTGTTAGTCCCACAGCTGCTCTGCGTAAAGCTTTGTCAGTGGGGTGAGTAGGTGTTCGGCCCCGTCCCATTCCTTTGTTTCGCTGTTCCAGACCTGACCAGGTACGTCTGCCCGCAGTTGAGGGTGTTGCCTTAGCAGCTCCTTCATCTCGCTCAGTGCCTTTCCGGTTTCCCTCGCCCTGGCAACTGCCGCCGCCACTTTCAGCTCCAGTTCACCGACCGAGAAGGTTCCGGCTGTCTTGACGGTTGCCCCCTGGATGAAGTGACCGTTGTGCCAGTACCCGCCAGCCATCACTTGAGTTCCTTGACAAAAGCAGTTAGCAGACTTGCCTGTTGCGTGGGTTCAAGGGCAAAAGCCGGTGCGTAGTTGTCGTCGTCTCTCAGAGTCCCGCTCAGGTTCTTTGTCACAGCGTCGACCAGGGGCAGCACACGGAGAGACAAGGCCTCCTTCCTCTGCACCTCGTACGCCAACCCCACACCCTGAAGCAGAGCGGTGGCCGCCCTCACCTTCTCGTCGTTGGTTCCACTTGAGGCGACTACGGCCAGAGTGGTCAGGGCCAGCTCCACCGAGTTTTCGAGGGTTTCCTGGCTAACCACCGCTCGTCACCTGCTTCACCTGTGGACGGTGCTTACCGCTTGTGTCGGGTAGTGCTACCGCATCAGCTTTGCCGCCCTCAAGCCAGTCGATTAAGGCCAACTCCAATGCTGCCTTCTGCGTGAACGCGAGGGAGGGGTGTGTGGCCTCAACCCGCTCCGTCACCACCCGAAGCAGGTTGCTGTCGCACTTCACCGCCTTCGCCCCAGGACGCCATTTCGGTACACCACCGGGTCGTGGCAGCACGAACCAGTCCTTCACAGCCGACCTCCGGCAACAGCGTCTCGGAACTGAGTCAGTGCCTTCCCTACCTTCGGGTTGAGGTCAACCGTCACGATTTTATCTTTGTCAACGCACTCGCCATGCACGGATTTTGTTCCGAGTTTGCACCGCATCCGGTACGCCATGTTTGGGTCGTTGTGCATCTCCTCTTTCGTTGTCAGGTTGGTAAGGCTGTCAACGACCTCTGATCCTTCTACTTTCTTCACTGGTAACTCCCCGGTTGTATACAGGTAACCGCCAGTAACTTTTACCCGACACCGGTGCCTCTCGTCGCCGTAAACGGTGCCTCACCCATACAGTCCCAGAACTGTATCAACCCCTTTTGCATCATCCCACCCCTGAGCCAAATTGATGTTGTGGGCGGTTCGATGCTCCTCGAAGCACCTCTCCGCTCCACCCCCTCTCACCCTCTGAGGCACCTTTGATGCCCCGCTTCACTGCTCCCGGTTCTATTTCCTCTCTCAAAGACGCCAGGTACTGGTCTCTTGAATGGATCAAGGAGAACGACATCCAAGGACCTTTCAACTACGTCGTTCTCCAGAAGACTTCTGATGGTGGTTACAGCGTCCACGGCGAGTACGCCACTGCTACAGAGGCCTTTGACGACCGCCGCCGTCTTGTTGACGAACTCGGCACTCGCTCACTGTTTCTGCGTGCTGTCCGCCTTCAACCTGGAACGGTCGTAGGTCCTAGCCATCCCGACTCACGGGAAGACCTTGACGCCTGGCGTGATGCTCTCTCATCGGGTGACGATTCGCTTCTTCCGACCGCTCAGCTCCCTGCTTTCCGACAGTGGGCGGCAAAGGAAGTCAGAGACCGTCCCCTCTACCAACCCACCTCTCGCGTCGATACCGCCGACATCCCCTTCTGATTGATCTCGGGGTGTCTGCATCCTGCGGGCACCCTTTTCCCCTCGATGACTCCTTGAAGTCACCCCTTATGGAAACCCCCTGCCGCTACTACACCGTTCGCCCTGTCAGTGCTCTTCACCCTTACCTAGAAGGACCCGACTGCGTTGAGCACACCTCTGACCTGGACCGTGCTCGTGACGTTGCCCTGACCCTCTGCGATGAGCTCCAGGTGGATGTCGGGGTCTACCAGCACTTCGGCGTTGCCACCTGCTTGTGGGAGCTGTACGACGTTGCCTCCTATGGATAGGTCCCGCCCTTATTGGCGGCGCGTTACGTCAGATACCTGGGTCGTAACTGGCACCGACCTCGCCCTCCAGTACTGCCCTGTCAACTGCCACTACCTCGCCTTCCGTTCCGGTATGCCTCTGTTTCAGGTGCTGACCCTGGCAGAAGCAGAAGAGTGGCTGTTTGACCGTGCCTTGTGCGACGAGGGAGCCCTATGACCCTTGCCTCTCGTGACGACGTCCTTGCGGCTCTTGCTCAGTCGATTGATGCACGGCACTTCCGTACCCGCCGACAAGGCGGTAAGGACCTTAGGTACGTCCCCTGGTCCACCTTGGTCCGTTGCCTGATGCACCGTGCACCGGGCTACTCCTGGGAGTTGCGTTCTGTGCAACAAGTTGGTGACTGGGTGACTGTTACTGGCCGCCTCATTGTTCCTACATCTGACGGCCCCTTGGTCTACGAGAACGTGTCGTCTGAGTCGTTGTCCGGGACCCCCTTCGCCCCCCCTGTCGAGACTGCTGCTTCATCGTGCTTGCGCCGTTGCTGTGCGATGGCTGGTCTTGGTCTTGAGTTGTGGGAGGTTGAATGAGCCCGAGCAGAGAGCATCTCTCAGGACTGTTAGCACACAACAATGACTTCACTCGACGGTTATTTGGCCACCCTCTAGCGATGTAGCACTCTTGCTCCAGTAGCAGTCAACACCTTTTTGATAACGGATATCACTTCCATCGATATTTCCATTTTTGACCTTGACAATGATCGGACCTCCGACCCAGACTCTGTTGCCGACAACCCTTATATCAAAGTCTGTTCGATTATCGAGGAACCATGACCTCTTTTGACCAGTCATGCTAAAAGCATAGTCATTGCATATTTTCTTTGCTTGCTGCCGTACCTCGAAATCAGCAAAGAATGGCCCCCATTTTTCAAGATCCTCCTGGCGCTGCGCGGCCTCCTGATCTTGTCTTTCTCGTTCCTTGTTTGTTTTGTCAAGGCTGTCTTTTACTGCCATGTTAAACTTTTCGACTTTCTCTCTATTCATTCCCAGAAAACCTGCGCTTGGGGCTGAAGTCACTTGTTTCCCCGACCCTTCGCATGAGCTTCCTGCAATCACTCCAACATAAGACCCACCAGATTCTTCGCAAACCACATACTGTTTATTTGACAAACCGTCTCTCTGGATCGGCTTATTCGAAATGTCTAAGGCCTCATTTCTTTTGAGTGTTGCTTCCCGTCCTTCTGAAGCTAATTTTGCCATCTCTGCTTTATAAACCGATGGATTTTGTGCTCGAAAAACCGTTTCATAACCGATACCTGACGCCAAGAACGAAGTAAGCATTCCCACTCCTGCTAAGGCACTTGTTATTCCCGCTTTCTTCCATAGAGGTCTTTCCTTTTTTTTGCTAAAGACGATGAAGATTGCTGGTGCAGCAAAAACAGCTACTAATGCAGACAGAAAGCCAAATGCCCCAAAAAGACTGCCTGCAAAGAAGGCTAAGAATGTAGGAACAAGAAGACTCCACTGAGTCGGATTGGGTCTAGTCAGTATTCTTTTTGCCCGCTTGCTGGGGGCAGAAGAGTTTTTCATGTTTATTCAAGCTAAGAGCGGATAAAGCAGCACTAGGCAGGCAAGTCTCAGTCCTTCTCCCACCACTGAGAGCACCGGCTCGAGCATTCCATGTCGCCCACTGGGTACTGGAATCCTTGCTTGTAGGCGTTCTCCTGTACCTGCTGTGGGCTGCTTCCAGTGATTTTTCTTCTGGTGGCTGCCTCAGCGTCGCCAGGAAACAGCGCAAACAAGACCACGAGCAAAACTGGTGTACGCATAACTTCTGTTGTTGAGCGAAGCATTGGTATCTTGCTCCCTGCGTTTGTCGGTGCCCGGCTGCTGCATCCAGTTTGGTTGCTGTAACGCCTTTCGCTCCCCTCTCCCTTCACCCTAAGGTTCAAGTGTTGGGGGGCCTCCCCACCCCCCCCTCACCCTCTGATGACCCCTTGAGGTCACCCACCATGAAAACCTCTTCCGCTCCTTCTGCCCCTTTTGCCACCCGCCTTGATCTGGCGACCATCACCCAGGTTCAACAGGTCGTTGTTCGTGCTCTCCGCGACCAGGTATGCCAATGGGAGCAGGATTCTCTTGACGCTGGTAGTCGCGGTGAGTACTCCTCTGCCCAAACCTGTAAGCAGTGGGCCTTCGCCGCTGACCTCTGTGCCACCTATGCGAGTTCAGCCTGTTCTGCCGTCTTTATGGAGGCCATTGACGCCCTGAACGTTGTCTCGGACTACCGCACAGTGGAACTCCCGAACTTGTCTCGCTCTGCCGATGACCTGGCTCTCGCCGTTTTAACCGTCGAGGTTGACCTTCAGCATCCTGAACCAGAACCCGCCTGAGGGGCTTGAGGGGTGCTCTGCGGGATGCCTCTCACACCCCTCTCAGCACCCAGTCCGTCGGCACGGTTCCGCTCTCCACCTTCCCCCCATGCACGGCAACCACCAGCAGTCGTCGAGGGCTCTCCTCCCACCCCTTCCTCGCCTGCTCGACGAACGTGACAAGGTCGTTGAGGGTGCAAACCACTCCGGCTGCGAGGTCCTTCTGTGCCTCGTCCCAGGCGTTCACAAAGGCTTCTCCGTCACTGTCGTCGGTACTGCACGCTTCAAACGCACCGTCAAACCCGCGTTCTTCCTTCATTAGCAGGAAGCGCTCAACCGGAGCACTGGCCAATGCCACCGAGCAGGGCAGGTGGTTTCTCAGTCCAGTCAGTGTTGTGCTGGCAACTTCACCGTCAGTCACAAGTCCGCAAGGGAGTTCCAGATTGAAGGCGGCTTTCTCTGAGACGGCTCTAGCGGTGACTTGCAGAGTCTTCCTGTGTTCCCGTACAACCTGCTCCAGGTCCATGCCCGTTCCACTTTCACTCGGCCAGAGTATGGTTTACCCGACAGTCTTCAAGGCCGGTGAAGTGGGTGACCGTGACTCTCGTGGGGAACTGATGCGGGTTCGCCTCAGTGACGAGGTACTTGCGAAGGTCACATTGATCCAACAGCACTACGAGTTAGTCGGGCTTGCTCCGTCGTTGCAGCAGATAGTTTCTGACAGCATCGACACTCACTACTCTGTGCTCTCAGCACAAGGTGCAGTGCCCCCAAACCCCTAACCGACGAGAACTGTGACCCTTCCCTCCTCTCTCGTCACCGCTCTTGGCAACGGCGACCTGTCTCCCGAGCAGTGGGTGGAGCTAGAGGCAGAGGTCACCGACCTGGCCTCCTTTACGGAAGCGTGGAATGTTGTTGATTGTCTCAGCGACCTCGCCGTTGACCTGGCCGACTCCTTTCCCGTCCTCTACCTTCAGTACGCCAAGAAGGAAGAGCTATACGAGAGCTGATCCCTTTTTGTCATGGGTTCAAATTCGCATCTATACCTTGATTGACATACGCAGTTGCTCTTCGCACATCAGACGAACTCCCACCAACACTGAGAATTGCCGACTCAATTGTTGGGCGCATCTCACCCTTCAGATAAGCAGAGACCTCTGGTCCTGTTTTCCCACTGTCAAGCAGCTTGGTCACAATCTCATTTCTGGTTTCCTCCAAATCCTGAAGAACACCAAGGACCGCTCCATTGGTGATTCCAGTAGCGGAAGAGATCTCGTCTATCTCTTCCTTGCTCCTTCGCGCCTCTTCAAGATCGGAGGCCAGATCGTTTTTCTTTCTTTGTTCTATCGCCACAGGATTTTCTTGCTCCCACTTCGCCCATCCCTCGAATAACCCATTTGCTTCTACGAAGTCCCTTTTGTTGTCAATATATGAATTCTCATTCTCGGGGACCCTGCCTTTAATCGCATCAACGGCCAATCCCATTGCCTCCCAGTCTTCCTTTCCATTGGCCCTGGCTACCTTGTAAGCCTTGTCAGCCATTTGAATCGTCTGCCTATCATATTCTTCCTTCTCGGAATCGGAACTGCTTGGGCCTGAACACGATACGAGCAGAGCTGCCATCAGAACTACAGCAACCTTGCATAGACTATCAATACTCATTTGCGATGGCCCCTTTCTTGCAAGTCGACTTCCTTCTCTCGCAGCAAGCTTTGTAACAGCTCTCGCCTGATGGCGGATCTTCGGTTGAAATTCTCGAGTTCGATACCTTCGACAAAGCGTCGTCTTCACCAGGCACGTAAACGTATTCACTGGATCCCAAGCGCCCTGTACATTTGACGCTTGTAAGAACCTAGCACCTCGGGAGAAAGCTTAACCCCCCCCCTATCTCATCAGTTAGCGCTAAGTCGTCTGACAAATAACTGTCTATCTCGAACTTAATCTGCGCCTTTGTGGCGCCGTACTTCGCCATACTCTCCTGATACGATTTTACTGTTTCTTTTATGGCGTTCTCCGCTTTAGCCCTAGCGTTTGCTTCTATCTTAATCTGCTCTTGCCTTTCCCGCCTTTCTTTCTCCTTCTCCTCTCTTTTGGTCTTTTCCATAGAGATCGCTATCTCCCTGCGGCGATCCGCTTCTTTCTTGAGCTTGGTCTTGGCATCGCCCTGGCTTTTGGCCGTATCATAGTTGACAGCCTTTCCATTGTTTTGAAGGCCAAGGAATCCAGTATCAGGTCTGCTTTTTGTCTCTACCGCAAGAGCAACACACTTCGAGCCCTCAGGGAGTCCATAATGTTTTCCATCTGGCTTTAAGCAGACCACGCTTGTACTATCCAGATTCTCCTTCTTGATCATGTCTGAGCATCCTGTCGCCACCATGGCTGCAACAGCCACTGTCCCAATAATCATTTCAACTTGAGAGACGCGCTTACGCCTAATCATCCGACTTATCCCCCTTTCTTGCCAGCCGCTTTCCTCTTCTCGTAGCGGGCAGTCTCCTTCTCGTCCTTCACGCTGGGCATCGCCTGCAGCTGGTCAAAGATTTTCTGAAGGACCTTCGTGCTAGTCGCCGCGTCGGATGTACCACCCGCCTCTTGGTACTCCCTCCGAATCCTCTGTAGCTCGTTGAAGGCACCCAGCGAGATGGCCACCTGGGGGCCACTAGCTTCCTTCATCGCAGACAGGCCTGATGCCACCTTTTCGCCCAGCTCACTGCCGTCCTCGAGTGACCCAAAGGTGAGTTCATCGTCGTCGCTGTCTGCTGCTTGAAGGGCAAACAGGGTAAGCAGCTCTAGGACGCCGCTGGCGGGCATTCTCCGCAGTGCCACGGACCCCTTGCCGTTGTCGAACTGGGTGCCCCAGTGCTCCTGCAACCACTCAAACCGCTCGGCCCACTTCCCTTTGCCGGCGCCGACTCCGTAGTCCTTGCCCTTTCTCGGCAGGGTCTCCACCCACTCCTCAAGCAACTTGTCGAGCACAACCGCCTTCTGCCCGTTGTCGAGACCTTTGATCAGCTCGTTGGTCTGTTTCTGCTTCTGGTACTGGCTGAGTTCGGGCATGTGTGTTTGTTCGCTTTACCTTTGCTACTCGTTTTTAGCGACAGAGTCAACTAGAACGCCCGTACCTATGTGCTGTAGCTAGAGAAACTCCGCAGGTTGTTGCCGAGCTTGTTCGGGTCCCAAGGGCCAACCACCGCTTCCTCTTCAGCCTCCCGCTCAGCCAATTCCAGGTTCAGGTCCAGTAGGTTGTTCAGTAAGTCTTCGTCAGCAGACCACCCATACGTTTTGAGCACCTGGGCATCGAGAGCCCGATGCAGCTGGCTCAGCTTGCTGGCTGGTTCGTCGTAGTAGCGGTTGTAGAGTCCTGGGTTTCTCAACTGACTCTGGACTCCTATCCCCAGCGCTCCCAACTCATCTAGTAGCCTTTGGATAAGTTACACCTAGTTAGGCCCATTCGACGATTGAGCACTGATAACTCAATATGAACTGGTCGCTAGACGGGCCGCCTAAGTCTTTTATGGGTTTAAGTTCTCATCGATTCCCTGGCTTACATAACGAATCGCTTTTTGAATTTCAACAGTACTCGCACCCGCGTCACTCATGACGGACATAATAGTTGGGCGCATTTGATCCTTCAAATAAGCAGCAGCTGCTGGACCAGTGAGGTTTTTGCGGAGAGCTTGGTTAACAAGTTTTGCTCGTGTGGCTTCCAGCTCCTCAAGAGCTGCAAGAGCAGCCCCACTCTTTATTCCCGAGGCTGCCGAAAGTTCGCCATCATTAGAGTCTCCTAATTTTTGCTTTCCTCTTTTGGTCCAAAAGTCATTTATCGACTTATCCTACTTTTTTCTCTCATTGGCCTCTTCTTTTGACTCAAGCCTATCTATCTCATCCCGAACTCCAGAGCTATTAAGCCAACCCCCACCGTATTTGTCAAATACTTTGTCCAGGGCCCACTGGTGACCTGCTAAATTTTTCAGTCTTTTAAACTCGTTAAGAGCCTCCTTCTTTTTGACGGCCTCAGCTGTTTTTTTATCCCCTTGTTTTTTGGCCGTGTCGTAGTTCATCCCTCTCCCCGCCTGTGTATTGAGAAAGCCTGTGTCGGGGCGGCTCCTTGCCTCTTTTGCAGGGGGTGCGCACCTATCGTCATCCGAGATCCCGTAGTGCTTCCCGTCGGGCTTTTGGCACACTCTTGCATTTGCGGCTGCCACCATTGCAGCACTCAGAAATGTCGTAGCTATTACGAGGCAGCTTTGACGAAATAGCATCACAAGATATTAATCTTTTTTAAATATAGCACGGATTGTCTCTTGGTGGTATCACTCCGTATCTTTTTGCAGCCCTTCCTTTCTCTCAATTGGTCTAGTTGCTCTTCCCGTACCTATGGGCAGTCGCTAATGACACTCCACAGGTTTCAGCTACTTGTCTGTAGCTTTTTCCTTCTTCTCGCAGCCTTCGCACAAGTGCCCTCCTGCCCTCTGGTAGCTCAGGTCGGCCACCAAGTTTTCCACCTGTTCTCCTTCGGTGCTCAACCGACTCCCTTGTCCTCTCCTGAATCAGGTTTCGTTCCACCTCGGCAAGCCCGGTCAGTAGTCCGATGACGAGCGGTGCCATCTTGCCCAGGGCCTTCGTGTTCAACAGACCGTCCAGGGTTTCCACGTAGACACCCTGGTCGCTCAGTGCTGCCAGTCGGGCCACCACCTCGCTTTGTGTCCGGCCTAGTCGGTCCAGCTTCGCCACAACCAAGGTGTCCCCTTGCTGTACCGCAGTCAGCACCTGCTGCAGTGCCTCCCTCTTGTGCGAAGGAACGGTGCTACTAACCTTCTCTCCGTAGGTCACCGAGCACCCTGCTTCGGTCAGCACCGCCAACTGCTGTTCGAGCGACTGCCCCTGGGTACTGACGCGTGCGTACCCGAGCCGCCGCCCGCTCACAGAGGCGTTACTAAACCGTTCAGTTTTTGAACCAGGACCCACCACGCTGTCTCAGCACTGAAACGGTCTTTACGAACTGACTTTAGAAGCGTTTTCTTTTCCTGTCCTTGCAGCATCTGTCAACCCGTCCAGGCTCGTGTCTGTTGGCACGCGCAAGCAGTGCAGCACAGAGCTCCTAAGAGTCAGCGCTAAACCACTGCCAGCCGACAGTCTTCCTTCGCAACCGGTGCCGCCACCTCTTCCCACCGGCTACTGAGGCGCTTGCAAGCTGCCCCTGCCTTCAGAAAGTCGGGTGCAACCGTGGCGTCCACTTGGGGAGTCATAAAGCCCACTGTGGCGCCCCAGGGGGTTGTTGTTGGTCCCTTTGCCTCTTAGTCCGTTTCAGCACAGGGACCAACAAACGCCCAAAAACAGCGTCCGAGGGCGCCGGTAAACTCCCCAGAACCCTCTCGGCGACAAGGCTGGCGCTTCAGGGACCAACAAGGGACCAACAGCCTCAGGCCCACGAAACCCAGTTTTTACAAGGAGTTAAGCAAACATGAACTTCCAGGACATCATCAGCACCCTGAACCGCTTCTGGGCCGACCAGGGCTGCCTGATCCTGCAGCCCTACGACACCGAGAAGGGCGCCGGCACGATGAGCCCCCACACGGTGCTGCGGGCGATCGGGCCCGAGCCCTGGGCCGTGGCCTACCCCGAGCCCTGTCGCCGCCCCACCGATGGCCGCTACGGCGACAACCCCAACCGGGCCCAGCACTATTTCCAATATCAGGTGCTGATCAAGCCCAGCCCCGATGGCATCCAGGAGACCTATCTGGCCTCGCTGGAAGCGCTGGGCATCCGCGCCCGGGAGCACGACATTCGCTTCGTTGAAGACAACTGGGAATCCCCCACCCTCGGCGCCTGGGGTGTGGGCTGGGAGGTTTGGCTCGATGGCATGGAGGTCACCCAGTTCACCTATTTCCAGCAGTGCGGCGGCCTCGATTGCCGTCCGGTGTCGATTGAAATCACCTACGGGCTGGAGCGCCTGGCCATGTATCTCCAGGATGTGGAGAGCATCTGGGATCTGAGCTGGGATGGCAATCGCTCCTACGGCGACATCTGGCTGCCATTTGAGAAGGGTCACTGCGCCTACAACTTCGAAGCCTCCAACCCCGAGCGGCTTCAGCAGCTGTTTGCCATCTATGAGGCGGAGGCGGCAGATCTGGTGGCCAAGCAGCTACCCGCTCCAGCCCTGGATTTCGTGCTCAAGTGCAGCCACACCTTCAACCTGCTGGAGGCCCGCGGCGTGATCTCGGTCACGGAGCGCACCGCCACGATCGGCCGCATCCGCACCCTGGCCCGTCAGGTGGCGGAGGCCTGGCTGGCCGAAAGGGAAGCCCTCGGTTTTCCGCTGCTCCCTGAGGCCAAACGCCCCGTGGCGGCTTGAAGAGGCTGCTGCAGCGCTGCTTGCTGGTGGTGGTGCTGGCCGGCGGCAGCTTCCAGTTGGGGCGCTTAAGTGAGCGGGCCGTGTGGCCCTGTCGCCTGCGCCCGGTGGCCAAGCTGGTGGCACCGCTAGTGGGACAGGAGATGCCGAGCCGGGAGCTCTGCGAGCTGTTGCTGCAGATTCCTCGCCTCTAACCCCAGACCGCGTGGGAACCCTGGCTGGGTTCATGCGGAGTGGCCAGTGGCCTGTTGTGGGGGTGGGGCGAACACTGCCGGCGCAGCCGGGCCGCGCCTGAAGCCGCTTTTGTGGGGCCTGCTTTTGGCCCTGCTGCTGCTGCGGGTGGGCTGGCTGGCGTTCACGCCGCCCCAGCCGGCGGCCGGCGATCCAGTGCTTCAACTCGAGGCAGCCGGGGGCCCGCTGGAGCTGACGCTGCGGGGTGTTCTGCTCAGTGATCCAGTGCCCAGCGGTGGTCCAGTGCCCAGCGGCGGTGGTGGGGCCTGCCGGGCTTTGCTGCAGCTGCCCGTGGGCCGCACCGAACTGCGCTTTGGTCAGTGCCCGGAGCTGCAGCAGGGTTGGCGCCTGCAGGTGCAGGGCCGCCTGCGGCGCCCCCAGGTGTCGCCCTATCCCCTGCTGGCCGCACCGGCAGAGCGCCTGGTGCGCCAGGGGAGCTTCAGCCAGCTGCAGGTGCAGGATTTTGAGGTGCTGCAGCGTGCGGCAACGCCGGTGGCAGACCTGCGCCGCCGCATGGCCCAGGCGCTGGTGCAGCATGCCGGCCCAAACAACGGCAGCGTGCTGGCTGCCTTGGTGCTTGGTAGCGCCGTGGTGCCCGTGCCGGCGGAGCTGCGCGATGCCTTTCGGGCAGCGGGGCTATCCCATGCCCTGGCGGCTTCCGGCTTCCATTTGTCGGTGCTGCTGGGCGTGGTGCTGCCCCTGGGCAAGCGCTTGCCGCGGCTGGGGCGGCTCACTTTGGCGGCCGCGGCGATGGGCCTATTTGTGCTGTTGGCAGGCCCCCAGCCCTCCGTGCTCAGGGCAGTGCTGATGGGGGGCCTGGCCCTGGGGGTGGTGGAGTGCGGCTATCGCGGCAGGCCCTTGGGCATCCTGGTCGCCAGCGCCCTGGTGTTGCTGCTGGCGCGGCCCGACTGGCTGCTCGATGTGGGTTTCCAGCTCAGCGTTGTGGCGACTGCTGCACTGGTGGTGTCGGCCCGGCCGCTGGAGCTGGGCCTGCGCCGCTGGCTGCCGGGTTGGTTGGCGGTAGCCACGGCGGTGCCGCTGGCGGCCTCGCTTTACACCCTGCCGCTGCAGCTGCTGCACTTCGGCGTGGTGCCCCTCTGGGCGGTATCCTAACAACCGAACTGCTGAAAACACTGTTGGCGCCTGAGATCTCGCAACGGGTGGCCGGCTACCTCAGGGTTAGCTCGGCTTCTCAGCGGGATGAAAGCGACAGCCCTGCATCCCAACGGCAGCGGCTGAAGCAGGCCGGGGCCGGCAGGATCTTTGAGGACTTGGCCGTCTCCGGCTTCGATCTCGACGCCCGCCAAAAGGCAAAGGGATACCGCGATCTGCTGGCCGCCATCGAGGCCGGGGAGATCGACAAATTGATCACCGTCAGGCTGGATCGAATCGCCCGCAGGGACGGCCTGGTGCTGCAGGTGGCAGAAGCCTGCGACCGCTCTGGGGTGGAGTTCCTCAGCCTGGGATCCGGCCCTGTGGATGTCAGCACCTCGGCCGGCTGGCTCAGCGTGAAAGTGCAGTTACTGCTCGGCGAGCACTACAGCCGGGCCCTGGCTGAAAACGTCCGCAACGGTTACGCCGGGCTCCACTCCCAGGGCATCCCCGCCAGATCAGCAGCCAGCCTGCCGATCCATCTCCAACGCATCGAAGGCACCCGCCACGGGGTTGAGCCATCCCCTGCATGGGGTGACTGTCGCACCGTGATCGACAGGTTCCTGGCTGGCCAATGGCGCCTGGCTGATGCCGCCACCTTCCTGCATGAACGCCATGGGCGGATGGGCCACGGCAGGACCGTTGGCTTCTGGCTCAGGGGCAAGCACCTGCTCGGCCACATGGCCACCAGGACCGGCGACATCCAGATCAAAGACTGCTGGCCAGCGTTGGTCACCCCAGCTGAATACGAACGGATCCAGCTACAGCTGCAGGAAAACCGCCGGCTATGGGGCCGCAATATCCCGCAGCCACCAGAGGAAGGTGGGCCGCGGCCGACACGGGAGATCCGGGCCCTATCTGGCCTGTGCCGTTGCCATCACTGCGGCAGCGTTCTGGCCTACAGCGTGGCCCGCCGGCCTCAGGGCAGCTACGGCTATCTGAGGTGCAGCCAGCAGCAATGCCCAAGCCGAAGGGCTGGCATCCGTGCCGATGCTCTGGAACAGGCCCTGGTGGTGCAGTTGCTTGGCGATCACCTGGGCCACATCGCCCTGGCGCTGGCCGCGGCAGATGACGATCACCACATCCCCAGCTCAAAGCTGATCGAACTGCGGCAGGAGTTGGCTGCCCGGGAAAAGCTGCCATCCCAATTCCGCACCGATCAGGACCAGCTGCGAATCCGTGAGCTGCGCCAGCTGATCGCCGCCGAACAGCGCACCCCGGTGGAGCCCGACCCTGCACTGGTAGCCCTGCTCGATGAACGCCTGCGCCATGTACCCATCGACTCTGGCTGGGGTGAAGCGTTCCATGGCCAGATTCACTCCGACCGCTGGGGCTGGACTGACGCACCCGGGATGGACCGCAGCGAACAACAACGGCATCAGGACCTAGCCCTGCTGATCGAGCCCGGTGGGCTGTTGGTGGACACCGTGCCCCGGGATCGTCACCTTTGGATCAAACAGATCAGGTGGCGAATCGCCGTTTGGGGGCCCGATGGCCCGATGGTGGAAGGCGAGCCCTCAGCCGAGCGATGACTGGTTGGGCGGCGCAGATGGAATCACTGAAAAATCAGGGTTACCGAGCCAGCCCCTGGGGTATTCAGCCCAGCACCCCAGAACGCCGACTCTGGAATAACGAACCACCCCCAATAACCCGCACTGCAGATAGTGGCGGGCGCCATTGGTGGGTGGCTTGCATCACCCTGCCCCAAGCTGTAGCGTATTCATATCCAATCAGGACTACGGCCAGCAGCAATGCCCCGTTGGTTTCACGCCCTGATCCCAGGGGCCAGTGATTCCCTGATACCGAACGTCCTTACTCGCTGTGGGATGGGCTGGTCACGGAATGGGCGCAGCGGCTTCATCACCCCACCCCCATGGCTTCTGCAGCTATTGGGCCGGTTGGTGTTGCCGTCAGACAGGCTCCGGCAGAAGGCCGCAGCTACATCGGCGCCACCATCCGTCCATCCATTGCCGCCCACATTCACTACGTCAGCGATGCCCTGGGATACCCCAGCAGCTCTGACTTCTTCCGTGCGGCGATTGCCCATTTCGCCGAAACCCAGAAGACCCTCCTGACCGACGCGGCCGCGGCCGAATCCCTGGCCCAGCTGGCCACCATCACCAACGAAATCAGGGGGCGGAAGGCTACCCGTCTCGTGCAGCAGCAGGCCGCCACCGCGGAGGCCAGCTGACCATGGCCCCCATAAAAAAGCCCTCCACCGGGGCAGAGGGGCAGGGTCCGAAATTGCTTGGCCTGACCCTAACGCCCTTAGAGCACCGTTACCCATTGGCGGCCGCGGCCGAATCGCTGGCTCGCCTGCAGTGGGATCACGATCACGCCGGCAGCCTCCAGCACCTGGCCGAGGTGCTCGGCTCCAATCGTTACGAGCTGCTGATTCGCCGCTGGAAGCTGCAGGTGCTGGCCCCCATGCAGCAGCAGGTGGCCGCCAATGGCTGACCGTCGCTACGGCCCCAGGCCCACACCGCCAGCGATTTCGCAGTGGTGGGCCTTCTCCCTGCGGTGCACGGGGAAGCCCGGCTCGATCACATTCCACTGCCCACGGTGTGGCGCGGCCGGTGTGCTCGAACTGGAGGCCGATGAGATCCCACTAATCGCTGGCCCGCCGGCTCCTATCCACATCAGCTGCACCGTGTGCGCACTGACGGGGGTGGTGATGCTCGAACCACAGCCAGCAGCCCGGCCGCCGAGCAGCTTCCTGCGCACCGGAATCACCAACCCGCCACCCGTGGCGAATGAAGCGCAAGAGGGAGGCCAGGCCGATGGCTAACCGCACCTTTGCCAACAGCGGAAAGGGCAATCCCTGCCCGATCTGTGCCCGCTCAAAAGATGGCGATTGCCGGATCTCCGATGACCTGATCCTCTGCCGGATCGGGGGCAGCTTCAGCCCGCCAACAGAAAAAGCCGGCACCCAGGTCACAGGGAAAGACGGCGGCCAATGGATCTGCCGCGGCCCTGCTTCCGACCCCAGCTGGATCCAATTTGCCCTGGCCGGCCGCGGCACCCACAGCAACAACAACCACCCCCACCACCGACCGAATCCATTCCGAATTGAGGCTCCTGCCGCTATGGCCGCCATTGCTGGATCCATTGACCTGGCCCGGCTTCCTGGCCCCCTGCCGGCGGCGCCGCCAGCTCACCTGCCCAATGACTATCGGCTCGACTACAGCCCCGCCCAGCGGGTGACGGTGAAGCGCACCCCCGATGGTGGGAAGGGCTTCCCGGTGCAGCACCTCGCCAGCAACGGCGACACCGCTGTCTGGGCAAAAGGTGCAGGCCCCGATCCATGGCCCCTGTGGCGGCAGGCCGAAGCTCTGCAGCATGGCCGCGGCCACTGGGTCACAGAAGCCGAAGGGGAGAAATGCGCCGATTGGCTCAGGGCCGGCGGTTTGCTCGCCATCAGCCAGCCCGGCCATGCGCACAAACCCGAGCAGATTCAGCCCCGCTATCTGACCCTGAAGCAGGCCGGCATCAGCGGCATCATCTACCTGGCCGATAACGATGCCGAAGGGCGCCGCCGTGCCGCCCTTTCTCAGCAGGCCGCGGCAGCTGTTGGCCTTCCCCTTCTGGCGCTATCAGCAGGTGACGCATGGCCCGGCGTCCCTGGCCTGGGTTCCATTGATGACGCACCCGGCACCCCTGCCGAGCGGGTGGCCGCCATCGAGCAGGCCATCCCTGATGCCATCGCCCAGCACCAGGACTCGCTCGCCCAACAGCAGGGCGATAAGCCGTCTCGACTCACCAAGGCTGAGCTTCAGGCTTTCCTGCAGGACGCCTATCGGCTGGAGTTCAACGAACTGACCCGAGATTGCGAAATCGACGGGACGCCTATGGGCAGCCGATTACATCTGGCCGATTCATTCCTGGCCCAACAGCACGGGCTGGAAGTTTCAAAGCAGGCCGCGGCTGATTCTTTTGAGTTCGTAGCCAAGTCCAATCCCTACAACCCTGTGCGGCGGTATCTGCTGGGCCTGCGAGAACGGACTGGCCTGCGTCTGATCTCGATGGAAGATCTGGGCCGGGCCTTTGCGATCCTCCCGACCGACAGCCTTTCCCAGTACATGCTCGCCGCCCACCTATCCGGCGCTGTCTTGCGGGGTCTCAACCCTGGGCACAAGCACCACCAGATAGTCGCCTTTACCGGCGCGCAGGGCAACGGCAAATCGAGTTCCATTCAAGCCCTGTCACCTCCGGGTTGGTGCGACTCCGCTACCAAGGTCTCAGACCTGGAAAGCAAAGATGTGCTGGCCAAGATCAACTCGGCCTGGATATTCGAGTTTGATGAATGTGAGCACACGCTGCAAAGAAGTACAGCAGCAGAGTTCAAGGGATTTATTACCCGCGAACGTGATGTCTATGTAGAGAAGTATGAAAAGCAGGCAACGCCACACGAGCGCCGAGGAATCCTGTTCGGCACATCGAACCAAAGCGAATTCCTGAATGACAGCACCGGCAACCGCCGCGTCTGGCTCATCGACACCGGAGATCGCCCGCTCGATCCTGAATGGATCGCAGCCAACCGCGACAGCATCTGGGCCACGGTGTTGACCTGGATCGACTGGGGCCTGAAGAACTGGCTCTCTCCTGGTGACGAGCTGGCCATCGCCGCCGCGGCCCGCGCTGAGGAAGCCAACCTTTCCGACCCCTGGGAAGGCGCCATTGCAGCCGTGCTGGAGAGGCGCCCTATTGATTCCGATGGAGGAATCCCCCAGAAGGCACTGATTGAGCAGGCCCTACAGATACGCATCGAGGACTTCAATCGCGACGTCCAAATGCGAGTGACCAGGGTCGTTACGGGTTCAGCCTTCCTGACCCATGGCGGCACTGTGCGATGGAAACAACAGCGGCGGCGCTATGGCGGCGGCAGGGCCCTGTCTGGCTACGTGCCCGTGCCACTGAAGGAGAGGCCGGCAGCAGAAGGGCTCTCTGATCCGACCTCGCCCTCTGACCCAACCGACAGGGCCAACGTTCCGACCGATTTGAGGCCGGTTGGAACAGCTGAGACGCCTTGGCTTGACAGGCGACTGGTCAATCCGTTCCAACCTGTACCAACCTTTTCTTTAAGTAGAAGTAAAAGTAATAAAGAGGGGGTGGAAGGGGTGGAACACGGTGACGGTGGCGCTGTGATCACTCCAGACGAAAGTGTCGGTACAGGTTGGTACGGGGGGCAAACCCCTTGCGCTGCAGCCGATGAGGTTGGAACGCCCGCTCGGAACGGGTCGGAACGGATGGAACGGTTGGAACACTCCGGTCCCATTCGGGTCGGGACAGGAGATCCTCAGAACACCCCTTCAGACCCCATCGCCACCGCCGAAATGGACCTCGCCACCCTCCAGCCCTGGCAACAGAGCGCCATCACCCTCAAGCTGGCCAACCCCACAGCTGCGCCTGCAGCGTTGATCAACCTGATCCCCCAGGGCGAACTCCCCCGAGGTGCCAATGGGGCAACCATCAAAACGTTCCTGGCTCAGCCACAGATCGTTGAGCTGCTGGCCCAGCACGGTGAAGCCGCATGACCAGCTCAGCCTTCGTTTCTGCAGCGACCCATGCCCCCCTGGTGGACGGCCCGCAGGCCCGCCAGTTGGAAGCCGTTGATCTGGCACTGCAACAGCTGGCCAAAACAGGCAGCACCCGCACCACCCTGCTGCTGGTGAACCTGGCCAGGTTTGGCAGCTGCAGCGTTACCGAACTGGCCGCCCGGTGTGGATGGCCACCCAGCACCACCTGGGCCGCCATCCGCCAGCTCAGCGTTGGGAGGGTCCGCAGAACAGCACCAGGGGGGCCGTTGAAGGTTTGCCCGCCGCCAATCCCTAATGCGCTGCACCTGCAGAAGACCGGCTGTGGAAGCACCAAGCTCGTCAGCCTCGCCCCGATGGGTGCCGCGTTGGTGACGGCGTTGTTGGGGGCCATGCCCAATGACCCCTGAATCCCCCCTCCGAAGCGACTGGGTGAATCCTTCCCACAAAAAGGGACCAGCTCGCTTTTCGGGTAACCCCCAGAGCTATAGCCCGGGGAACTGGTGGGCGGCCGCGCCTGTATCCGTCCGCCAGCACCGCCAACACCCTGGCCGCGGCGATTCAACTAACGGTGGCCCGCTGCCCCCAACAGAAACCGGCTACCCACTGGTGAGAAGGTTGCGCGGGGATCCTCCTATCGCTCATCCGGTGGAGGCCAAGATCGCCCAAACGGGTGAAACCACCATTGGCAGGGCCTGAGATGGGGGCTCGACCGGCCGGGGAACCGCGTCAAAAGCCTTCGCCCAGCGGTAGCCGGCCCACAGCCAATGGCCGGCCGCCGTTTGCGCTGGTGCCATTACTGCCTGGTGGTGGCCCTGCCCTGCAGGCGCTGAGAGCCGGGGAGATTGAGCCCCAGGACTTCGCCGTATTGGATGCCCTGCGCCAGGCTTTTGAGTGGAAGGGCGGCCGGTGTTGGGCCGAGTGGCCGAACCTGGCCAACGCCACCGGGATGCCGGAGGAATCGGTGATGGCCGCCACCGAGCGGTTGATGCAGGCCCAGCTACTGGCGGTGGGTCGGCACGCTGACTGCCCCCGCTGGTGGTTCTGGGCCCTGCATCCGTGCCTGGTGAGCGACGGGCGCACAACCCAGCAGGCCGAGCGGATGCGGTGGGCCCAGTGGCAACAACTGCTTGATGCAGGTGGCCGGCCTGATGACCGAGTGAGCGGCACTCGCCGACGCCGCCTTGGTGAGCTGGCCAGGGAACAGGCCGCCAGGGCAGCAGCCGCCTGATCGTTGGCGCCGACGGATCTCCTGAGCGTCGAGCCTGAAGCGCACCACCAGCAGGGCAGCCACCTACCTACCCCTGAGCGATTCGTTTAACGCTGCCGCCCCTGGTGACGGGATGGCCGGCTGTGGTCCTCAGGAAGGCCAGGAAGCCCCCTGCAGGGCATTGGCCGCAGCATTTGCCCCTAACGCCACAAGGCCCGCCACAGGCTCCAGGAGGGCGAGCAGCGGGCAGGTGGTGGGCATTGCCTGAAGCCTGTGGCCATGGCCGCGGCGATCAGCTGTGGCGATCAGGCCCTGGTGAGCCGCCTGGCTGTGGTCTCGCTGAGCCCGGTAGCCCTGGCGATGGCAGCCACGCTCATCCCCTCGGCAGCGAGCCGCTGAACCTGCTCGGCCTGCTCATCGGTGTAGCTGCGGGGCCGGCCGCCCAGATCGCCCCCTGTGGCCCTGCGGTGCTCAACGCTGGCCCTGGTGCGCTCACGAATCAGTGACCGTTCCACCTCGGCCAGACCGGTGAGCAGGCCCACGAATACGGGCGCCATGGTGCCGAGGGCCCTGGTATTCAGGAGGCCGTCCAAGGTGCGCACGTGGACGCCCTGTTGCTGGAGGGCAGCGAGGCGGGCCACCACCTCGGCCTGGGTGCGGCCCAGCCGGTCGAGCTTCACCACAACCAGCTCATCGCCGGTGCGCAGCTCAGCCAGGCAAGCCTGCAGCTGTGGCCGGTCCTGCTCAGCCACGCGGGTGCTGATGCGCTCGGCGAACACCTGCTCACAGCCGGCAGCCTGTAGCTGGGCCACCTGGGCTTCGAGGGACTGGTGCCTGGTGCTCACGCGGGCCAGGCCAATGGAACGCCCCTGAGCCGCAGCAGGGCAACCAGCAGGGGATTGGGCCGCGGCGGGCCCGGTCAGAATTGCACTCATCGCTCTGTATCAGCAGATCGGTCACGGGTCAGGGCGGTGGTACGCCGCTGGCCCACCCCATTCCTAGCACCACCACAACCCAGGACCTTGTGGCGGATTACGGCAGGAGACCCTTTCGGCGGGTGGCTGAGCCCTGCTGTGGCGGTGGCAGGTGGGCAGGTTGTGGAGGCCGCCAATTGCGACCGCTTGTAGTGGCCCCCTTCGGCAGCACCCCTGGCCGCGGCGATCACCCCACCAGGAGAGCGCAGCTCGACGATCAGGGCCGGCCACCTTCACCCTGGGCGACACTGACCGGCATGGCCAGGTTCACCCCAGAGCAGATCGAAGGGCGGCGCCAGTGGATGGCCGAAGCCGAGGGACTGGGCGGCTGGTACACGAGCGCCCTGTACGACGGCCAGGACGCCACCACGGGCGAGCCACTGAGTTGGTACGAGTACAGCCACCTGGATGGCCGCAAGGCAACAGTTAGCGAAGGCGGGCAGGCCACCGACCCAGAGCTGCAAAACCTGCTGGCTGAGAAGCGGCGGGCTATGCCACTGCCGAGCCCCGAGGCGCCCTGGTGGCTTTCTCCGATTGAGGTGTTCAGGGCTCTCTTGGGCTGGCTGGCCGCAAGCAGGGCGAAGAGCCGCTAGTCAGCCGCCTGCCCCACCCCAGTCAGAAGCAAGCGGGCCTGCCCCATCGCCCCGGCCGCCAGCTACCAGGGAAAACGCACCCGGGCATAGGGGGGAACGCCTGCGCCCACGTATAGAAATAGCCATCTAGTCGCATAATCCAAAATCACCTATTGTGTTATTTGTCTAATTACCCAGCAGTTAGCCAGGTACATCTAGCCCATTAGCGCCCCAAATGGCTGCTGTTGCTGTGCGCATGTGTGGTGTTTCGACTGCATCTATCCATGAAGCTCTTCCATTTAGTTATTTCAGCAGCTCTCCTGCTCCCAGTATCCCCCTCCAAGGCCGAGACTTGGATGCCTGTTTATACTCGATATCCCGAACAGGAGCCAGACAATGTCACACGAAAGCTTGAGGTGGATATGTCTTCAATTGTTGATCACAATAAATGGACTTATGCTAATGCTCGGTACTGGTTGGTAGAGAGAAATACGTCAGGGAAAATCCACGTCTACAGTGCTCAGTGCATTAATAGCTTGATCAGGGAAAGTGACAGTGCCACATACAAGAAAGTCGGAGGTGAGTGGTGGCACGAAGGGCATTTAGAGGATGGGGATAGGTACAAGTGGTCCCGAGAAAGCTATAAAAATAGTGGAAGCAATCACAACGATTATGTAGCATTTACCAAGGAAGAAGATAGGCGGCTCACAGCAGTTTTCAATATTTTGTGCAACTAGTGCATTGGTGGCCTGCACCTTCTTTGCAACCCTTGAGCGTGTGGGAACCCTGTAGGTAGTCGCACAACACTCGATGTCCCAGCTCACCACCGCTGCCATCACACAGGAACTCCAGCGGGATGCCCTGCTGACCCTGGAGCAGCTGACCACTGCCATAACGGTCTTGGCCCTCCACGCCGCGCATCGCCCTGGGGACACCCCAAGGGTGCGCTTGGTCTTCGAGGAACTGGTGGGGGTGATCCACCAGGCGGAGACGGACCTGGCGCTTTTTGACCTGCCTTGACCTCCTGAGCTGTTACGAGCAGTAAAGCCAGCCATCCCTGGTCTTGAGGAGCACATCGTGCTACTGCTCGACTAGCAGCTGGGTGAAGCTCACTGCAAACGGCAGCACCAGCCCAAGCAACCAACCCCCAAGCAATTCACCCAGAACCCCAATGGGCCTCTTCAACTTCCTCCTGGGCAGACAGCGACAGGAGCCACCAGCTCCTCAAGCCACCCTCACCCCGCCGCCAGGCTCAAAGCTGTTTGGCGTGGACAAGCTCGCCAGTGAGGCGACCGATGAGGACGTGAGGCAGAGCAATGAGGCCCTCTATGAAGCTTGCGCTGATGTGATCCGCGGTTGGCGGTTTGACGTGAGGCTGGACTTCAAAACCACCCCCTTCGAGCTGGCTATCTACGGGATGGAAGCCGCCAGGAGGGAGGACTTGCCAGCCATCCCTGAGGGCTACGGCTATCGGATCGCAGTGCTGCCCATCACCGCCACCGCCCAGCTCCTTAAAGAAGAAGACGGCGATCCAGGGTTCATCACCACGGTGATGGTTGCCGAGACCAGAGAGGAGCTGGAGGCCATCAAGGGTGCCCGTCTCTACAGCAGCAAGACCAGCAAAAAGGAAACAGGCCGCTGCTATTTCAAGGCCGCCTTCGATATCAAGACCACCCAGGCAGATGCCCCTGGCAACTTCCTCAAGGCTTGCAATCCCATCACCCGTCGCCTAGTCCTCGGTGAAGACCTGGCAGCAGACTTCGAGGCAAGCACCAAGCGCGGTGGCCTCAATCCCCAGCAGTGGGTAACCGAGCGGCTGGGGCATTTGGCTGTCAGCTGATCAAGCGTTGTCCTCAGCCACTCCGATCAACTCGTCTGCCAGGGCATAGGCCCTCGCTTCGTTTGCAGCCGTCCGGGACCCAACCTCAAGCGATGCAATCCGGGATCCACTCCCTTCCACGTCGAGAAACACTCCCTTACGGCCTCGCCAGACAAGGATCGCCACAGGCCCTCCAATCAGGCCCACCCCGCAGATAAACCCCTGAAGCGCGTTGTACTCCTTGCCAGCGGTAGACGCGCCCATGGCGCCATTGACAATCACGCCAGCCAACAGCCAACCCATCCAAAGAGGCACCGAGCTTCCGGTGTTACGGCGGATGGAGACATCAACCGATTGGATCTCAGCCGCTCGGGCCCTCTGACCAGTGGCAAAGCGAATCACCCCCTTCCGATCAACTCGGAACAGAGAGTCGGCACCACCTGGACGCCCCGAAATGCGCTGACGCTGCAGGTTTGCTAGTTCGTTGTTGTCCATGAATAGGGAGGTGGGTTGTCTATTCGCAGAGACGGAACGGAAGAGGCCGTTTCGGTGCAGTCCCTTGGGCTTCTAGGAGATTTGCGTAGTCCTGAGCCGCGCCTGAATCGATGGTGGTGGTCATACCTGTCTCCTCGAAATACCAACGCTGCCGTTCCACCTTGAGGTCACGGGCGCACTTCTTTATACGCTCAATCGCCGAGTCAGGGGCTGGCCCGGTACTGGTGGCCGCTGGTGCCGGGCTAGTCACCACTGGCGCTGGTGGAGGCGTTGGGGCGAACGCTTGAGGGAATAGGGCGACCAGTGCCCCTATTACCAGGATGGCGGCGGTGGCATAGGTGTAGGGGGTGACTCTCATGACGTGCCTCGGTGTGTGTTGGTGTTAGCGAACGTCGTAAGACTTCCGATTGTTGCTGTTCATTCTGTAGCGCCCACCACGAGGACCTATGTAGGTCTTGTCGTTGCTAGTGCCAAGACTGCCTCCCCCCTTAGCCAAATAAATCTCTTCAGCGATGCGACGCTTTTCAACCTCCTGGAGTGCTTCTTCGTGAGTTAGTCCAATTCGCCTGAAACGGTCGTATTCAACACCTCTGGAGACTATCTCTGGCTTCTGACTTTCTCCCCGCGCTTCTCTTTCAGCCCTTAGGCGCAGACCTCTTTGATGGGCTTCTTGCTTTTGTTCTGGTGTGAGTGCCATAAGTTAAGTTTCCTGCGGAAAATAGATGCTTGGTTGTTGTTGAGCTTGTCAGGGGGCGATGAGCTTGTTCATGGTGTGACTCGATTACTAGGTGGAAGGATTAATAATTGAAAGAATAGTTATCGCACTTCTATTGACGGCCCGACAGGGCGAAGTACCTTCTGAGCCCATATCTCCAGGTCTCTCTCGAAATCCTGCGCACGATCAGTAGCACCCGTACTCAGGTAGCGCGGCATAAATGAAATCAATGCTGCCTTTGTGTTTCCATCAGAGGACCTATAGGTAATAGTGAAATCCCAGTCGAGTTGGTTCGCGAAACAACTTGTGACCCACGGCATCAACAGAGCACGTTGCTTGCACTCTTTCTTGAGGACAACATTGATGTACTGATCGCGGAGGATTCCACCGCTTCCATTCACTACAAGTTTTTCACCGGCAAAACTAACCGTGCAATCCGTTTTATCTAGTCCACACCGAGCTGCGTAGCTTTGCCCAGTCGTGGTTTGACCAGAAGGCCCTGTGATGTCCGCTCCGCCCAAGTCCGCCTTGGCGATGGCACCAATGCCAAGCGCAAGGGGAATTGCTGCAACAACAGCAATGGGAAGGGATCTCATGACTTAGGAGTTGGGGCCTGCTCGACCCGAAACTTGACGTACTGCTCTGCGCCGTTCTCCAGGTACTTGATCTCAAGGGTGTAGTCGCTCAGCTTTGCTCCCTCGGGAAGGCGGATAGTCCCGCCCTTCCCTTCGATGCAGTTGCTCGGCTTATCCCAGCCCGGAGCTACTGGAGGGCAGGCGCGTGAAGCCGTGGTCTCGTGGTCGTACCAGACACCAGCGCCGGTCCAATAGTTCGACTTCAGGGTTGTGTGATAAATCGAATAGGAGCCATCTGCCTGCTTTTTGACCACGGCATAGGTGTTGCTCCCACCTGATACGAATACATCGCCTTGACCCGATAGGCGGATCTTGTACGTCTCTTCTGCTCTGGCGGGACCAGCTCCGATAGCAAGGGCTGCAACAGCAGCGATGGGCAGGAATCTCATAGCTGCGATTCTGCGCTGAGCCACCCCCACCCCCAGGTATCGCCACCGGCCTGGTTACATCTAGCCATAAACACTCGCCTAGATCAAATTCGCAGAAGATGCCTCAGCACTGAGCCCAACGACCTCCTTCCTCGCCACCCCACCGCGGCAACCCCACCAGGCACTGGCCAGGGGGGCGACATCAGCAACGGCGATGCGATCTGCGGATTAGGGCATGGGCAATAAATGCAGCTGCTCTGAAGCCCTGCTGCAGGCCACATAGCTGAGTGCCCGGGCCTCGGGCCCATCGCAGCGCCGGAGATCGTCGGCCACAAACACCGAGCGGAAGCTGCTGCCCTGGCTGGAATGACACGTGAGGGACGCCGCCTGCCTTAGCACCGGCACGATTGATTCCAGATCAGCCACCTCGGCCAGGGCCTTTTTCCGATCACCCCCATCGAGGTGCTGGCGGATGCTGTTGCGCACCTCCCGGCACTGATGCCCCCAGGATTCGGCCACACCGCCGGGGGGTTCCAGCCAGACCTCCAGCTCATCGCCGGTAACGATGTTTTCGATCTGGGCACGTTGGGCATCGGTGCCGGCCGCCACCTCCAGCTCACGTTCCAGCTGCCTGGTAGGAGTGAGCCAGGGATGGACGCTAAGCAGATGCTCAAGCCTGGTGGGGGCTTCCAACGCCAGGATCCTGAACTCACTGCAGGCCGCCGCCTGGGGCGCCGCTAATGCTGAGCCCTCGGACTGGATGCCGCCCGGGGCAATCAGGATTTCACCGATCTGCCAATCCCGGGCCGAAGCGGTGCCGTACCTCTGTTCCCGCAGCCGCTGGCCCAACGATGCGGCGGTCCTGTTGGCCCAAGCAATGACGCGGGCCCCGTCTGGATCGGCATCCCAGGCTTCACTGCAGATCGCCCTGGCCGCGGCCGCCAGCCAACCCGATTGCCACTGATGCAGCACGATCCGGCTGCCGCCCTGGGCCGCAGGACTGGAAGCCGTGGGCCACACCAGGGATGGATGCTGGGCTTGTCTCAGCGCCGTGGCGAGACGCAACACCGAGCCGGAATTGCGCCGCACCGTGACCAACTCAGAGCGCACCCCGGGGGGATCCAGAAACAGGGCGGCCATGGCCGAGTTCACCGGCGGCAGCTGGGCCCTATCACCCACCAAAAGCAGGCCGGCTTCCACCTCCTGGGCCAGGGCCCAAAGATCGTTGGCGGTGCCGTTATTCAGCATCGACGCTTCATCCACCACAACCAGCTGGGGTGCTTCACCCCGCAGGGCATCGGCCGCTTCAGTGGCGCCACGCGTGGCGAATTGCATCCGGCCATCCCGATCCAGTGACGGCCGCAACTTCAACAGCGAGGCAACGGTGCAGACCCTGGCTTCGGCGCCGGCGCCAGCCAAAAACTCACGGCAAACCCGGGCCGATTTGTGCGTTGGCGTGGCCACCAGACAGCGGAGCCCTTCGGCTTCCGCCTGCCGCAGTAGCCAGCCCAGGGTGAAGCTTTTGCCACTGCCGGCCGGACCGATCAACGATCCGATCTCACCCCTGCGCAGGGCCGGCAACAGCTGATCGACGGTCGCGGCCTGCTCGTCTGTGAGGGCTGGCCCTGATGCGGTGGCTTCCATTTCGGCTGTTTGGACATTGCACCTATGCGGTGCCCGCCAATTTGGTGGTGGCACCCCTGCTCACCCCCCTCACCCTCGGGGCGATGGCCCTGGCCTGCCTGGCGGTGCTGCTGCCGCCGCTGCTGCCGCTGGCCACCGCGCCCGTGGCCTGGCTTACCAATGTGTTGGTGGCGGTGGTCAAGGTGTTTGCGGCGCTGCCCATGGCCCAGTGGCAATTGGGGCGCCCCGCCCCGGGCCTGGTGCTGCTCTTCACTGTGGCGCTGCTGGCGTTGGCCTGGCCTGCCCTGGCCCGGCGCTGGCGCCTTTTGGGTGGTGCCCTGTTTGCGCTGGTGGTGGTGGTGCAGTTCAGCTTGCTAAGCGGCGACCAGTTGTTGCTGGTGCACCAGGGGCGGCTGGATCTGCTGGTGGCGCGGCACCAGGGCCGGGCGGTGCTGGTCAGCAGTTCTGGTGATGGCTTCAGTTGCAGCCAGGCCAGCCAGCTGGCCCGGGGCCTGGGGGTGCAGCGCTACGACTGGGCCCTACTGCTAGATCCGCTGGCGCCCGAGCAACCGAACTGCTGGCAGGGGCAGGCGGGCCTGGTGATGGCCAGTGCCGATGGCAGTTTGCCGTTTCAGCCTGGTCAAAGGCTGGCTAGCCCTGGGCTGAGCGCCGCACCGGTGGCGATCGAGAGCCGGGCCATCCAGCTGCAGCTGGGCCGTTGGCGCTGGCTGCTGTTGCCCGACCGCCAGGCGCTCTGGGCCTGGCGGCAGCTGGCCGCTGATGGCTCAGAGCCAAGCGTGCTGCGCGGCCGAATTGATGGCGTCTGGCTGGGTTTTGCGCCCTCCGCCCGCGAGCGCCACCACCTCAAGGAGCTTGGCGCCAAGCGGCTGTGGCTCAGTGGCGCTGTCCCGGCGGGCTTGCCAGCGGCCTGGGCGGCCAGCGGTCCCAGTGGATACCTGCAGGCCACCCTCGGCTGACCGGTCCTTAGAGTGATCAAGACCCAGCGGGTCTTTGGAGAGGTGGCTGAGTGGTCGAAAGCGAACGACTCGAAATCGTTTGAAGGGAAACCTTCCGTGGGTTCGAATCCCACCCTCTCCGCTTCTCAAGAGTTTTCAAAGGGTCTGGTTCGTCCAGACCCTTTGCTGTATCTGGGTTTATGGAGGGTAGGCGGTCCAGGTGGATCCGCCTAGAACCAGTGATGTCCGCACAATGTGTGGGTGGAAGCGTGGGTGGAAATAGGGGTTGTGTGGGTGGATAAAATCTGTGTGGGTGGAATCCTGAAATGCCTCTCACAGACTCGCAGATTCGTGCTCTCAAGGCAACGGACAAAAGACAGAAACCATCGTGTGGGGACTCGTTGTGCTTGCTGGTAGAACCCATCAGCAAAGGAGGTGGCAAGTCCTTTGTTGGACGAATGAGGTTCCCACCTGGACGAGACAACCCAGTTGTTGATGTCCGTATTGGGGTCTACGGGAAAGGTCCAGGGAAATGGTCCCTTAAGGAAGCAAAGGATGAGTGGTCAGCAATCAAGATCTGGAGCAAGACTCACAACAGAGACCCAAGGGACAGGAAGAGGGATCAGAAAAAGGCACTTGTTCAGAGGACAACCTCACCCACCTTTGAGCAGGCGTGTGAGTCCTACCTCTCCGAATGGACCTCGGCAAACAACCAGGGGAAAAAGGAATACAGGAATCTCCTCTGGAATCAGGTCCTGCCTGAGTTCGGAGCAAAGACACCTGTGGAACAACTTGCTTGGGACTACCAGCATCCAGGAGGAAAGACCAGTCGCGAGTTGATGGTTGACTACTTGGGCAGGATCAGAAGAAAAGCACCTACTTCAGCAACCAAGCAACAGATGGTGCTCAAGGGGGTTTTTGAGAATGCGATTCGTAAGGGATGGATGGGCAGGGACCAGAACCCTGCTCTCAATGTCACCAGTCCTAAGGACAAGTCATCCCACAAGGTTCAGCACCACCCATATCCCTTCTGGGAGCAACTGCCTGAGTTTTTTGAGGTATTTGCCCAAAACAAAGCAAATGGTGAATCCACTACTCGTGCTGGATGCTTGTTGACTTTTTTGACTGGGTTGAGAGTTGGTGCGATTTCAGGAATGAGGTGGGATGAGGTTGATTCAGAAAGGAACCTGTGGTTAGTTCCTGCCTCTCGTATGAAGACCTGGGATAATGGAGAAAAAAACCACCTGGTTCCACTTACAGAACCCATCAAGGAACTCTTGAAAGAAATGGAGAAACTAAATGGTGGCACTGACTTTGTTTTTGCTTCTCCACGTACCCAGTCGAAGCATATAAATACCTCGTCTATCAATAACCACTTCATAGACCTTGGGTACAAAGGGATTTTTCGTGCCCACGGTTTACGCACGTGCTTCCTGACCTATGGACAAGAGGTACTTGGATTTGACGAGAAGGTGATTCGACTCCAAGGTGGATGGAAAGTAAAGGACAAAATACAAGGCATTTACGACAGGCACGATTTTCTGGATGAAAGGCGAAAGTTTATGAATGCCTGGTCAGATGCTCTTCTCGCTCAGGGTTTAAATGTCTGATTTTCACTATTGCCCGACTTAGGCATAAAAAGTTGGATACTATCCCCTTGCTGCTGAAACCTGCTCAGAAATCCAGTTTTGAATGTCGGACTCCACCCAGACCACAAGGCGTGGACCAAGTGGAATCTGTTTCGGGAAAGTGCCTTCGGAAATGCGGGAGTAGATGGAGGATTTGGAGAGTCCTGTCGTTGCTTTGACCTCAGGGAGTCGGAGTAGTTTTTGTTGCAAATTTTTCATGATTATTGAATGCTGATAGGTTTATTATACCCCAAGAAGGGTAATTTGTAAAGCAGCAAGATACTCTTGGCACTTAGGATGGAAAATGCTATGGCGAACCTGCCATCGCTTTATTCAAGAAGAAGCAACTGCAAAGAGGACGCTGGCACAGATTCGCCCAGGTGATTGGTTTGATGTTGAAACGAATAGACCTATAAGTATCCAATGCAGTCTCCAATGCATGGTTGTCACCTGGTCACCTTGTCACCTGCCATTCCGTAATCCGCCAAGTGCCATAAGGTCGCACGATGGTCAACCTCCGCTTGACAAGAAGCAACCAATGAGGATATAATCGACTGGTTGATCAAAATATTATTAAATGAAAACACTACTTTATTCTCAAATTCGCGACATCGCTGAGCGTGTTCGAACAAATCCTGCTATTCGTTTCTGGGACGAAGATGAGGACGGCAATCTCCAAGAACTTGGCGAAGACAATATCGTTCGTTATCTGAATGACTTCCTCCCTGCTACTGGGATTTTTAGTCTTCCAGATCAGGAGTCGAAGGGTGTACCTCGACACCAACTGATCTATTTCTTTGAGAATCGCGTTGAAGCGATTGATGAGCAGCAGTTTGAAACTGTCATCCGCAAGGTATTGGAAGAATCAGGATATAGAAATGTGTACCAGCGTATTCACTTCAAAAAGGCACGGTTCTTTGGCAAGAGTGTCCTGACCTCCGTGCCGTATCTTGATGGGAAAAAGATTCTGCAAGATTCCAAGGATTCGTCCTACAGATTATTCTCCAATGGATATGTTGAAGTCACAAGTGACAAGGTGACAACAGCGGTTCCTTATGCTTCATTGCCGAACAATTCAATTGTCTGGAATAACAGCATCTCGACCAGGCAGTACATCCAGAGTGAGAGCAGCGTTGGATCCCATCACTTTCGATCCTTTGTCGCTAATCTCTCCAGTGACGCAAATGGTGAGATTGACCAGAGATCATTTGAGCGTCTACAGGTAGTCATAGGGTATCTCTGTCATCGTTGCCATCGTGAATCCCAGCGTAAGTGCGTCATTCTGATTGACCGTCTGGACGATGAGAATCTGATCGGCGGCAGTCACGGCGGCACAGGTAAGAGTCTGCTAGTTCGATGCCTCTCAGAGGTAGTTCGCACGATCAACTTGAATGGAAAGGCATTCAAGAGATCAACACAGGATCGCTTTGCATTCGGGAAAGTTGATGAAACACATGAACTAGTAAATTTCGATGATGCCGCTGAGAATTTCACCTTCGATGACATCTTCCCGCATATCACGGGAGATTTTCATATTCGACGACTGGGGCACAACCCAACCTCAATTCCAGGACATCGGGCACCGAAGATTGTGATCACAACTAACCATCCGATCCCTGGTTCAGATACATCTCATCGCCGTCGTCAGGTGCTGGTGGAGGTATCGCCCTTCTACCGTGAATTGCTGGAGAAGGATGGCACAACGCCTGCTGATGTTCACGGCGGTATGGAACTCTGCGGTGAAGATTGGAGTGATAGTGACTGGAGCGAGTTCTACCAGTTCATCTTTGAGTGCATTCAGATTTATCTAAAGCAGAGTCTGCCTAAATTTGACGAGGAGAGTGAGATTCACAAGCGAGTTAACTTGATTCGTCGTTGCGGTCGAAAGGATCTACTAGATATGCTGCTGGGTGTGCTCCAGGAGGCGTCAGAAGGTGGTGAAGAAGTATTTTGTGAGCAATTCTATGCCCAGGTGCGAGAGCGTGTTCCAGGGGCACCACAGACAGATTCAATGCTTTTGGGATTGTTGAAGGAAATCGCCGAAGAGAATGGTTACCTCTTCAACCCCCATAAGCACGGTCTTATTGATAAGCAGCGGTTAAGTGGTGAACGATGGAATCGCTGGGTTGCATTAGGACTCGATCAGAGCATCAAGAAGAGCGGCGGGTCTTATCAAAAGGATGATCGAGTTACGGTCTTCCGGGTCAGTAAAGATGGTGGTGCAGTAGAGAAGAATGCACTGGAACTCTTGATGGAGCAATCCTGAATTGAATGAGGTTCTGGCGGAAAAAATTTCCCGCCAGAATTTTTTGAACCCGTGACACTACTTTTGTAGACTCATGATACTAGTTCGATTTTGACTGCCAAACACGAATAAACCTCAGAGGTCGTCCAGCAACTCTGCCACGACCTCAATCCATTCCTTAAACCTCATCGGGCGACTTGAGTAATAATGACGGCGAAAGGATAGTGTGAACTGCTGGACATCCCCACTGCCTTCAAAAATTGGTTTACCATCTCTGGAGGGCACAGCACCTTTGGATTTGAGGCGTTCTTTTGCGTCCTGCTTCTGTTTAAGTCTCCTCGCCAGGAAGGCATTGTGCTGTTGGACTTCAGGAGTATCATCTTCGCCTGGTTCGTCCCACTGAACTTTACGACCTGATCCAGTGGTACGGTATTGGGAACTGCGGTAAATCTCCAGAATCCGCTGGAGTGATGATGGTTTCATTTATTAACCTCATAGGGGTCTTTTGCACTGGAGTCACTTGTTGATTGATTCGGCAAGTCAGGGTTCTGGTTCTGGTGCTCAAGGGATAGGTTCTTGTAAAAGTCTTTAACTTTTAGTTCTATTAGGTTCCGTTGCTGGGAGTCCATTTCCTCCATGAGATATGAATATGTCTCTGGCAGGTAGTGCTCCAGTGAATCCAGTTGCTGTTTGATGAAGTTGATGCTTGCCTCTATATGTTCCTTTTCTGACCGCATTGTCTTATCCTAATGAGACTAGGTTGTGCTTGTGATACCACTTATAGTGGGTCAGGAGATAATGTAAGGTGCCAGTTCTGGATCGCTTGAGTACGCGAGAGAGTTCATCAAATTCCTCAAGGGTGTCAAGATGCTGTTCGCCAAAATAGAAGTTAACGGTTTCAAAAGGGGCATTGGTATTTCGGTTGCTCATAGGATGAATTGCTGGTGTGCTTCTATTTAGTCGTGATAAGGTCTGATAGTTCGTAGTCCAAGACCAGATCAGCATCTTGGTTGTACTTATAGGTGTAGTAGTCCTTAAGGTTATAGTTACCGTGACGACTCCTGTTCCAAGGTTTAATTTTGATCGCTGGATTTTTGCTACGGTGGAGGTTCTTGAAGCATTTGAACCCTGGTGCCACTTTTGTATCGATGATCCAACGAATATCCAAGGCGGTTAAGTTGGTCTCTACATGGTCGATAAGATGCAGATGGGAGTGGTAAATTAGGCGACCTTCAGGATCTTCTGCTCGCTCATGGAACCATATTAATCTGCAGCGATCTTCTGGTCGTGGAAGTTTCTTCAGGGAACAGGAGTAAATACTGGTTAAGAAGATGTTCCTGAAGTGTCTAGCGTGATGTGATGTTAGCATAAAGGTATAAGGTGCTGGCGTCCATTGAATAGTGATGAACCAATCGGGTTGTTGATTGTTCCACTGGGACTGAATGTAGGTCTCAAGTGCTTTACGGTATTGATGATCCTGAAGAGGTTGTTGAGCATTCCCTCCCTTCGGTCGGGAATCTGCTTTCGCAGGTCGCTTATGATTGATCCTCGTTGTAGTTAGTGTCATTTGTATGTTCCTGTCTTCTGGTTAGTCTCAGTATTACTGGAGGTCTTGTAGCGGTCTCTGGGGTTGTATTGAGTCTTGGAGGTCTTTGAGTTTTTTGAAACTCAGCGAATTCTTTGCACTCCTTATTCCTCAGAGCATTAGACCCACCTCTACCAGTCTTATGAAATACCAGGGACTTGATTCTCCCTCTGTCGAATCCAGTGAGTCTGATAAGTTTGTCTATACAGATTATATAGGCAACCTGAGTATTTGAGTGACTTGACGATGCAATACAGACTTATCGTGCTTAGCATTAATCGGAATATTGCATTTCCAGGGACTATTATTTGGTTGCTATTTCTGGATTGATTCTGTCTTGATTCTATTCAAAACTCTATAGAATGCTCTTCGAGCATTGCCTTAGGCATTCCTCTATTGCATCTTGAGGTATTTGGTCCCTAAGAGTCTTAGCATATCTTAGAGTTCTTTAAGTACGCAGTCCTTATCTTCAACGGGAACAAACCTATTCTACTGCCAAAATGAGATCTTGTCAAGTCCTGTGTTGACATTAGCGGTAAATTGCATTACAATAGACTTGTGAAACTTGAAAACTGAATAATAAATTCTCACGTAGTGAATCATGCGTAGCATGATTTATCATGAAATAGTGATGAATTTCAGCGGTCTGATTAGTACCCTCAATTCTGCCCCAGAAGAGGCATATAGGCATGAGAGATGGCATTCGGGCACAGCGGGCAAGGGCATGACTGCAGGGCACCTCAGCACCTTGTAGGCATCTCTACGGGGTCTTATGGATCAATCAAGTCCAGAAGTGCCCCTGATTGATCCACCAGTCGATGTCGCTTACCGGTGGATCGTGCCCGTTGCTTTGCGATCTGATAGGCGTTGCCTTCGTGGTGAACGGTCTGGTACTGCTGCCATTTGCCGAACTGGTCCTGCCACTGGATGATGATCTTGATACTCATTGGTTCAACCCCACAACTCCAACCCCAGACCCGCCAATGCTGCCGCCCTCCTCAAGCAAGAGGAAGCAGCAACCTCAGCAGCAGGTGCCTTGGATGCCGACTCCAATGGTTCCGAAGCAACCGCTGAGTAGTGGAGTAGATCTCCATCAGCAGTAGGGATCGTCAATCGCCCAGTGACCACCACAGCACCGCCAACCTCCTGAACCGACTGAACCTCCCAACACCAACCAGGGGCACGATGGTGAAGGTGACGGGCAATGGTGTTCCAAGGGCAGTAGGTCAGGGTCGCTGTCCCCTGCTTCCTGGTCTTGAGGTGCCGTGGGTCAATGGGACGGGACAAGTCCGCCAGGGTTTCGGCAGTGGGTCGCAGGGAGAACTTGATGGCAGTCGGTGCCTGAGTTCCGTTGCTGGATGTCTTGAGCATTAGAGCGACTCTCTATGGAGTTCAGTACTGTAATTATAGTGTCTAACGCTGGTACCGTGAAGTTTTTCGCTGCCAAATACTGCCTTCGCTCAGAATGGATTTACCTCTTGAGCACCCTGAGTGGATTGCTCCGCTTCACCGCTACTGGATGCCCTGGATCACTTCCTCTATCGGATGGATAGTGACCCAGAGTTGGGGCGTGAGTTCTATGCCGCCACCACCCCAGAAGAGATGGTCGTCTTAGCGGAGCACTGCGGCATTTTGATTGACGCTGATGACTTCCGTGCCCTGCTGAGAAGCGGCAGCACTGAGTTTTGGGTTGTTGGTGGCGAGGAGGGTGCCAATCCCATCGCCCACCTGCAGCAGGTCTTTGGCGTCTAATCCTCGGCAGTGAGTTTCAGGTCTCCTGGGTCAGGCAGAGATAGGTGCTCACAAGCGGTTGTGCCCTCCCATCCCGTTGTGCCTGACCCTGAAGACCTTTGATGGCATCCCGAACTTCAGGGGCATAGTCCCAACTGGTTCGTGACCGCTGCTTGAGAACCCACCCACCAGGGGCACGAACACCAAAGCGGAGTTCGGCATCGCCAAAGGTGCTCAGCAGTTCGGCGTCAATCACCTGCCGCTCCTGCTCCAGGGTCTTGATGGTGCTTGCGACCTCCACCCGCCGCTGAATCAGTTGGTCGGCATTGAGATCTGCCAAGTGGGGAAATGGATCTGGTGCTCCTGGCGGCAGGGTCTTGAGAACCCGCTGAAGGTCAGACGGTGAGATCGGTGGAGTCATCAGTCATTTTTGATGGCACCCTCATTCACCAAGCGGTTGTAGTGACACTGAATGGCGTCTTCCACGATGGAAGCGAGGGTGATGGGTTGATTGGTGCGTTGGCGGTGATGCTGGATTTCAGAGACCAGTTTCATCGTGTCCTCACTGAGGCGGATGCCGAACTGCTTGGGAGCATCGGGATGGTCGTTCATTTGTGCTGGGGCGAGTGAATGAAGTGTGGCAGGGGATTCCACCAGCACCAGCAGCACTCAAGGTTTTCATCGTGACGCCACCAGCACCTGCTTATCAGCGGCGGTGACTGCCTGCTCCAGGGTCTGGTGACTGGAGAGGATGGTTGTCTGCCAGCACATCTCATCAACCTGGGTTCGGCGGGAAAGGTCAAACTCACCCGTGAAGCGTGAGAGGCGAATGGAAAGACCCTCGTGCTCAGGGGTTGTGAAGTGCCAGTGGCGGGGAATGGATTGCTGAAGCATCGGAGGGAACCTCTGTGGGTTTCTTGGAAAAGGGTTGGAGGGGCGAACTGCTTTGAGTTTCTTGCCCCTCAACACTGAAATCATAGCACCAAATCAGCAAGGTGTGGTGCTTAGTACTTGAAAATCATCAAACGGCAACCAGTTCTGGCACCTCCTGTGCTGCTGCCACCTCCAGGGCAACCGCATCCAGCACCTGATCGGCAACTGAGCGGTGAGTGGTCGGGGTCAGGTCACCAAAGCGGGCATTGAGTGCCTGGGAGAACAGATTCGTGAATTCAGTGCTGATGGTGGTGGAAAGCAGGTCAGCAGCAAACGCCCAGTGCTGAATCATTGAGGCAGCACTGAGGTTCCCGCCCGCAGCAGCATCAGCAGAATCCTGTTCCCACTGACAGCAGCGGTCACGAAGAGCAGCAACCATTACGCCCTGGGCGGCATTGAGGGTCGCAAGGTCAATGGTGGAGAAATCGGTTGGCATTGGTCTGAACCTCTGTGGGTTGCTGGTGAGTGGGTTGAGAGGGCGGGTTTCTGATGAACCTCTTGCTCTCAACGCAGTAATCATAGCACAAGGAACTGAGCAAGAGGTGCTTTACGCTCAGAAACCTGCGAAATGCCCCGATGGATTCCAATGTATGTATCGATACGGCATCATTTCAGATTTGCTTTAGAAATGGGGTCGTAAGCGGAGTCGGTATGGTCGCAACTGGTTTTCCATCGCTTCTTGCCTTGGTCGCTCTGGTGGGGTTTGTCGTGGTTCAAGCAGTGCTTAGGTTTGGTGCCTGACACTCTGGTAACTGTGCCTGGCACGGGAGTATAGTCAGCAAGCACTGCTTTGCCCTTTCAGGGTGCTTGAGGTATTGTGCTCCTTATGGCAAAGCAAGTTCGTCTTACCCTCGCCAAGGCACTCGCCAAGGCAAATCTGCGTCGTGCGGAGGCGGGTGAGAAGGCAATCACGATGAATGCCCTGGCAGTGGCGGCAGGAGTGGCAGCAACGACCATTACCCGACTGGCACGGAACGATCAGAAGGCGGCATCAGCACTTTCCTTGGATCTGGCGGGGAAGATCGTTTCGGTGCTGGATTGTGGGATTGAGGATTTGCTTGAGGTTGTTGAGGAGTAGTTACGACAGCAACTTATCCGCTATCAAATCCCATCTATTCCGAAATTCGGAAATATCCCACCCATCACTCCAGGACGGTTCACAGAGGGGGTGTGGATCGGTACAGGTATTAAGACCTCTAACGGAGGTGCCTTCCACCTAGTGCAAATCACCAGAATCTTGAGAAGGTCTCCAAATCCTGCTTAACCTGCTGCTTGAACGATGGAATCTCCTCTCTCCAGCAAGCAATGGAAGCAAACCCCTCCCACAACGGAAGAGATTGTTTCTCAAATCGTGGATTGGAGTATTTCACGAATTATTGATGGATTGCTGGATGAGGAAGACATCCTTGCCATCGTTCAAGAGTTTGCAGAATGGTTAGAACCTGAAGGAGATGAAATGGAGATATTCAGTTTGGACTTAAATCAATAATGAAAGTAAGCATCCAATACCAAGACCAATTCGGTTGGTGGCATCACTACTCCTCAACGCATCACCAACCAAGTGCCTTTAAGACGGCACAGAACCGTGCCAAGACCACTGGCAAGAGGCACCGATTGGTGGATCCTGATGGATGGATGCTGGACTTGCTGGATTCTTTAAGGTTTCCTGTATTTCTATTGGTTCTGTTGATTTACACAATGTGATGAATAGACCCCATTTAATGAACGCAAGAGTGAGAAAGCAGGATCCCTAAAAATCAAAGGACTAGTATTAGGTCCTATGCGACACAATAGACCTACTCCAATTCAACCCAGACCAGCAATTGCTAAAGCAAAACCAATTGATGCCTTGATAGTTGAAGTCATTTTGCAAGAATAATGGAATAATATTCCGATTATACACGATATGGACCAGTCAATTTCAGTCCCCTTCACCGTCTCGTTGATGAATCTGGGAACCTGCTGGATTTTCTGGATCCCATCAAGGACTTGATGGATTCTCGGATAAAACCGAATCAGTAGTGGGTTCTGACAGTGGTTGCATCAGCAGAACGGGGTGCAACACTGAGAGTAGTCGAGGTTCCGATCAAAGAAGGTTTAATAAAAAACTCTGTAGTCTTAAATCCCTAGTATCTTTGATCTCATAGCAGAATATTCTTCATCTGTAATTAGTCCCGAGTCCTTCATCTCTTGAACTCTTTCTAAATCAACACTGATTTTATCAATCAATGATGTGGGACTGCCTCCTGATTCAACTTGACTTAAATGTGTCATTTCTTGCTTTGGGGATTTACTCTCTATATTCTTGAATGACTCATTCTTGATCCTGCGAGCAACTATATAAGAAGAAAATCCTGATATTACAAGACCGCAGGATAGGTATATGGTTTTTTGTTCCGCAGTTATTTCGGTAAAATTAGAATTAACATAAAAAATCCATAGTGAAGTTAATGCAAGTGGGATTAACGACATTCTCCAAGACCTTAAACGAATCCCCCAATACACTGGGATTGGACCCCACAATCCAGATGTAATTCCTATAAGCAATGGGTTGCAGAGTGCTCGTCGTTGTAATGGGGTGAACATGCCGATTGCAGATTACAGGTATTCCCCGTAATCTTACAGGATCTGGAACTGATCTTCCTGCCTTGATCGCCCTGTCCTGGATTGCTGTGATTCAAGCAGTGCTTGGGTTTAGTACCTGAAAAATCTGGATTTCGCTCTCCTAAATTTCCACGACGCATACCATTTGCACTTGACTACAAAAGTGATGGCACCACCTGAAAATACCATTGCTGAAAATGGAAGCAATATAGTACAGGTCAAGACAAGTGCTTCCGCTGGATACCCTAGAATGTGTTGATGACTGCCCCAGTAATTGGGAATACTTGTAATCATCTTCTGGTAAAATTGTCCTTCGGTGACGGAATGTATTGCACCTGCCAAGACAATTGCGTTAGCACAGACTACGGATGCATTGGCGATCTGATAAGAAGTAGTTGCGATATATCCAGTGCCGTCACGAAGTCGTCCGTAGGTGCCTCTAAAAAACCAATACAGCAATGTGATTGCTGGGATCCAGGGGGAAATGCTGCCAGAGAAGGCAAGGTAAAGGATTGCACACAAAAAATATAATAATGCTCGCATTACAACGAAGACGCTCTTTATGTTCTTCACAGCAACCCCGCCCCTTTCTCCTTCAACCATTGCCTGTGCCCAAGGTAGTCCGTATCAAAGCGACCGACCAACTGCCAGAAGTCCTTGGAGTGGTTCGGATGGATGAGGTGGCACAACTCATGGACCACCACATAATCCACGATGCTGTGCGGTGCCTTGATGATGTTCCAGTTGAAGACCACCTCTCCCTTTTTGTCGCAGGACCCCCAACGGGACTTGAAGTTGCGGACATTGATTCCTGCTGGTGAAACCCCGATCTGCTTGGCATAGCGGTTGGTTTTGTCTTGCAGACGTTCAAGTGCCCTGGACCGATACCAGTTTTGCAGATATTGCTGAATCCTTAGTGCCTGATGCTCATCCTGTTCTGTTGGGCGGATAGTTGCTCTGAGGTAACCACCTGAGAGGCATACCCCCACCTGATGACCCTCTTGAACTTTGAGGCGGTAGTTCCGTCCCAGGTATGGGAAGGATTCACCACTGACCAGTTCCTTGGTGCGATGTGGGGGGAGGAGTTGGATCTCTGCGACCTTGCTTCTGATCCAGGGGCGTTTCCGTTTGAGGAACGCTGCCACCCGTTCATCGCCCACATGATCAGGGACCCTCACCTGCAAGTCTCTTCCAATTATGTGGAGAGCAGCAGTCCGCCTGATGGATCGGACAACCTCCACCCGCAGACCTAACACCTCGTCAGGGATAGCACTCACCTGAAGTGCCTCTTGCCCAAGACCATGAACCTTTCGGTCACGGCATCAACCAGTGCCTTGTCGCCAAAGGGTTGATCCAGGATGGAGTGCTTGATCTGCTTTTTGATTCGGGTCACCTCATCCCACTTGTCAAAGAACCCGACGATTTGAGTTGCCTCCTGGAATTTGGTCACCAGTTCCTTGGTGAGATCCAGCACCTTTTGGTGAGTTTCCTCGTCCATGGTTGCGTCCCCTGATGCCTTGGTGATTTCTGCCATCAGGGACCTGTAGAAGGGTCCCTCTATCTCGCTCAGTCCCAGGTCCTCGTTCTGCTGGGTCTTCTCCTGCTCCATCCCGTCACGGAACAGCAGTAGTTGCTGGACCAGTTCCTCCCATTTCTGCTGGCATTTTTGGATGATCTCCTCCAGACGCAGTGCCAGGGACTGGTAGTACTCGGGGTCATCGTCCATCCGCTCCTTCAGGACCTGCTTTGTGGCATGTTCTATTTCGGACGCCTTTGCTCTGTCGTTGGTCTGGGAGGCGAGAACCTGCTCAAACTCCACATCAAAGAGTTTGGTGGGCGGCACTCGTGGATCAACGCCCGTCGCTCGGACATGCTCTTCAATGAGGGCACGGACCTTTTCCCCGCATCCCACGATGTTCAATTGCTCGTCCCGATAGCGGTTACGGCAACCGATGACCACCTTGCCCAGTGCCTTGAGGTCAGGCAGGAAGGGGGTTGCTGCTGGGTCAGGTAAGACGATCTCTACCTGCTTGGAGAAGGTCCGAAAATCCGCTTCAAACTGCTGCCGCTTGAGTTCGTCCTCCATCGCCTCAATGCAGGCATCAATGTCCTGGAGGTTCAGACCCTTGAGGTGTTGCTTGACCCTGGTGTGTGCTGCTTGAAGTTTCGGGATCTCATCCTTCAGGTTCCTGAGGGCACCTTTGACATCGGTGGAGGAGAAAACCTTGAGGGCATCAGCGAGGTAGTCGGTCAGACCGAAGTAATCAACGATGTACCCGCTGAACTTATTTGCCTTGGTCCGATTCACCCGTGCGATTGCCTGCAGCAGGGTGTGGTCGGTCAGTTTGCGGTCCAGGTACATGACCTGAGCAATGGGGGCATCAAACCCCGTGAGCAGCATGTCCTTGACGATCAGGATGGATAGCGGGTGTTCTGATATGGGTTTCTTGAAGTTCTCAATTGCTTTCTTGTGATCAGCAGGATTGGTCCATTTCTGCATCTCCAGGCGGTCGTTGTGGTCACCTGAAATCACCACTGCTGATTCGGGTGCTCCTGGTATCTGGTCCAGTTTCTGCTTGTAGGTCAGTGCTGCCTCCCTGCTGGAGGTCACGATCATTGCCTTGAATCCATTGGGGAGGATCGTCTTGCGGTAGTGCTCCACCAAATCCAGTGCCACCCACTCAATTCGTTGGGGTGCTTCCAGCACTGCCCGTTCGGTGCCGTATTTCTTCTTGATCGCTGCTTTTTCCTCTGGGGTCTTGCCCTGGAAGTAGCGATCAAACAGGGCATCCAGCGAATCGCCTGTGACCTTTGTGGTTGCTTCCCGTCCTTCGTAGAGGATCTGGCAGGTTGCACCATCAGCGACCGCTTGCTCAATCGTGTAGGTGTCTATGTAGGTCCCGAACTCCCCAGTGGTCTTCTCTGTGGTGATCAGGGGAGTACCCGTGAAGGCAATCTTGGGGGCATTGGGTAGGGCGGTGTTGATGGCAGCACCCAAGGTTCCGTACTGGGTGCGGTGTGCCTCATCTGCCAGCACGATGATCCGATCTGAGTCGTTGAGACAGGAGTACCCAAAGTCCCCTTCCTGCAGTTTCTGAATCGTGGCGGTGACCAGATCAGAAGCGTCCCTCGCAAGCAGTTCCTTGAGGTGACTGACCGAAGAAGCGTTGAGGACAGATTCTCCTTGAGCGTTTCGGAAGGTGGCAGTCAGTTGCCCGTCTAGTTGGGTGCGGTCCGTCAGGAAGACGAGTTTGTAGTCCCGTAGCAGTGGGTCACGACGGATCTTCTGGGTGAGGAAGACCATGGTGAGGGACTTGCCTGAACCCTGGGTGTGCCAGATGACCCCGCCCTTGCTCTTGCGTTCGCCTGGTGCCTTGAGACGCTCAATGGTCTTCTGGACTGCCCTGAACTGCTGGTAACGGGCAATCTTCTTGATCGTGCGACCGCTTTCTGTTTCGTAGAGCGTGAAGTTCTGGATGATGTCCAGGAAGTTCTGAGGTTTCAGCAGTCCCTGGATCAGGAGTTGTTGGGCATTGGCAGGGGACCCCAGTTCCTTGGCATCCGTGGGGTATGGGTCCTTCCACTCCAGGTAGTACTCCACTGGGGATGAGATGGTCCCAACCCTTGCTCCGTCCCGATGGGTGGAGATCATCACCTGGTTGTAGTGGAAGAGTTTTTCGCACCCTTCTGTGTCGCTTGGATTTCTGAGGTTGGCGTAACGGCGTAGTTGGTTGATCCCCTCTGCCATCGGATCGGTCACGAATGGCGACTTGCACTCAATGACCCCTAAAGGCAATCCATTCACAAACAGCAGGATGTCGGGAATGATGTTCTGGGATGGTCCCTGGATCTTGAACTGATCAACGCAGAGGAACTCGTTGTTCTCTGGGTTGTCAAAGTCAATCAGTTTGAGGGTCTGACCACGACGACCACTGCCCAGGTCTTGATCAACGCTGAAGTACTGGGTAAGTCGTTCCCAGAACCACTTGTTTGACTCCATCAAGGTGGAGAACTGAATCAGGGTGACTTCTCGGACGACCTTGCGGAGGTTGTCTTCGCTGATCCAGGGATTGATGCGTTGGATTCCTTGTTCAAGGTTGGGTGTGAGCACCACATCCTTGAGTGATGAGCGGTGATTTGACTTCTCAGGGACAAGCGTTGTTCCATCCAGATGAGACCATCGCAGACCCTTGAGTTGTTCAAGGGCAGGTGCCTCTACAAATTGGCGCTCGTCTCCTGCCATTAGATGATGACCCTCTTGCGACCTGAAAGGAGGTCAGATATAACTGAAATGCGAATCTTCTCCGCCTTATCTATTTGCTTTGAAATTGATTCAATGGTCAAGTCAAGTGCTTGGCAAATGCGAACAACCCTATCCATCTCAGTATTGGACTTGAGGGGAACCTCTAGACCCCTAAGCGAATCAAGATTGAGCGCTTTCTGTGCATTTCCTTGAGAAAGAAAAGAAATCTTTTCCTGTGCCGCTGCGCCCCCTAAGAAGCAATGTAGGTAATCGGAAATTCCTGGACTGGAAGTTCTAATTACGGCAAATTGGCGACTGACATTTGCGCCCTGAAGGGCATCAGGCACTCTTGCCGTAATGCCAATGGAACCAATCAGCGAGATCAGCAGGTCGCCAGTCTTCACCTCTGTCTTCGCATATTTATCATGAAGAGTTCTTGAGATATAGGACAATTTCTCTGTCTGTATCTTGCCCTGGTTGATGTCTTGGATCTTGATCATTGGCACTCCTTCGTCCCTGGTTACGTTGTCAGGTACAAGCACTCCATAGGAGATGGGAATGCTTGCGAGTGACTGAAGATCTGAGACCTGTGTCGCTGTTTGCTCTGAATCCTTCGGAGATTTGAAGATGTGACGTGAAGTTGCACTCTTGGCGAATTTGACCTTCTCTTTCTTGAGGCGCAGTCTTCTTATGCTTTTGTCAATCCCAGAGAGTATCTCGGCGATCTTCTTCTGCTCGGGGAGGGGGGGGATGTCTATCTCCAATTCGCTGAGATCTTTGCCTGAAATTGCGTCAAAAGTACTTCCTTGTGAAATTCCTTGGAGATAATTCTTTTTGAATTCAATTTGGTGCCATAAAAACTCTTGGAGCAGGTTTTTTTGATCTGCCCTCAAGGCAGAAAGTCCTCTTCCAATACAGCAGTAATCTGGGGCAAGATTTGATTCCCCTACTGGTGCTCTAACCGAAATGAGAATATCGTTCTTGTTTGCGATCTTCAGCGGTTCGGAGCACCAAGTCTTTGCCTGTGCATATTTTGTGCCAAATTCGGACTTTCCCTGAAAGAATGGAAGTCCAATCCTGTCTTGATTGTATGTGTCAGAACTTGGGGATTGTCCGAGAATAATTTCACAAACTTTTCCCAATTCCGTTTGTTTCCACTGCTCACTCATAACCCAACTCCTTCAAGAACCCGTGCATCACTGCTTCTGATTCCTTGACCTCTGCATCAATCTGGGCGAGTGAGACCCCGTACTTCTCCCACCACCGCTCAAACTGCTGAATCACCCCATCAGAAGCATTCCCCAGATGCTGGCGAATCTGGGACTTCTCCTTGATGTCATCTTTGAATTTCAGGTACTCCCCGTCTTTCGGCACCAGGACCACGCTCACATCAAATCCTTCAAGAATCTCCTGGATGTAGTCACTCTGAGTTTCCTTGATCGGCACTCCACCATGAAGGATGCCACGGACATCAAAGGGTTCAGGTGGTGGTGAGGTGTCTGCGTAACGACGGATGTTCAGGTTGTGGTCGTTCTCCCGAATCTCCTCAATCGGCACGACCCGTGAAAATCTCTTGATTTCGTTGTAGGCGTCAAAGCATCCCACAACCTTATCAATATCCAAATCCCTGAGGATATTTTGATTCTTGCCTTCTTGACAATCAAGTTCGGCATTTATAAAGAGCACTTTACCTTTTCGCTCCACTGCCTTGTTCTTATTGATCACCAGCAGTGCTGCAGGAATACCAGTGCCATAGAACAACCCTGAAGGCAGACCAATCACTGCTTCCACCAGATCGTCTTCAAGGATGCCCTTACGGATCTCACCTTCTTGACCACCACGGAATAGGACACCATGAGGGACCACCACACCCATGACACCCTCTTGATTGAGTGAGGCGATCATGTGCTGAACGAATGCCAGATCACCCGCATCCTTGGGAGGAATGCCGTAGCGGAACCTTCCATACCCATCGTGTTCGGCAGATTCACGCCCCCAGTTCTTCAAGGAGAATGGAGGGTTGGCAATCACCCGATCAAACCGCATCAGTTCGCCATTCTCCACATGCTGAGGTTCGCCCAGAGTGTCCCCCTTGCGAATGTCTGCATTGAAGAACCCATGCAGGAACATGTTGAGTTTGCAGATCGCCCAGGTGCTCAGGTTCATCTCCTGACCGAACAACTGAATGTTCTGCTCGTTCTCCCCGTGTCGTGACAGGTAGTTTCTTGATTGGAGCAACATCCCTCCTGACCCGCAGGTCGGATCCAGCACCTTCATGCCTGCATGAGGTTTGATCAGGGACACCAGCAGTTTCACCACCTCACCAGGGGTATAGAACTCACCACCCTTCTTGCCCGCAGAATCAGCGAACATCTTGATCAGATACTCGTAAGCAGCACCCAAGAGGTCAGGACGCTCAAAATCCTCCGTTCTCAGGCGGAACTTGGAGTAGTGGGAGAGCAGGTCCCGTAGTTTGCCATCGTTGAGTTTGTTCTTAATGTTGAAGTCAATGGAGACCAGCACCCCCTCCAGTGTTGGGTTGTGCTCCTCAATCGCTTCGGTTGCCTTGTTCAGTTCGGCACCGATGTCGTGCTTAAGGTCCTTGAGGTTCTCCCACCTTCCTTTCTCTGGCACATAGAAGGTCTTGTCGTACTCGTCCTTGTCGTCGGCGAGTTCTTCTGCTTGCTCCTGGGTCTTGCCTTTATCCAGGTAGTACTGGATCACCCCCTCCCTTGCCTCATCAAAGGCATCGGACAGACGCTTGAGGAACAGCATCCCGAAGATGTAGTCCTTGAATTCCGAGGCATCCATGCTTCCCCGCAGGATGTCGGCACTCTTCCAAAGGAACGACTCCAGTTGGGAGAGGGTTAGTTTCTGCCCGATCTGGAAGGTCGGTTCAGGGGCAACGCCATTGCCACCGCCCTTGGGTTTTCTGCCCCGCTTCGGTTTAGGTGCCTCATCAGACCTCAGCGATGCCAGCAGGTCATCCAGACCACCCAGGTCTTCATCCGTTTCTTCTTCGTCTGCTTCGGGGGTTGCGAAGGTCGCTGAGTCGGTCACTCGGTCTGGTCACTTCCGCCCATTCTCGCCTGCTGGACTGGGTTTTGCCCGTTATGCGGTTCCCGCATAGTTATTGGTGGATGCCTGTGGGAACACTGAGAAGTAGTCGCTTCTGACGATGACCGCCCTCACTGCCTCCGTTCCCTCCAGCGAGGTTCTTGAGAGTGCCCTGCTGACCTTGGAACAGATCAGCACTCGCATCACGGTGCTTGCTCTCAATGCCTCAAGGAACCCAGAGCAGGCGCCCAGTGTGCGGATACTTCTGGGTGACCTGCTGGCGGATATCCAGGACTGTGAGAGCGAGTTAGGGAGTTATGCCCCTCTAGATGCCTGAGTTCTTCTTCCCTCTGCTCCAGATAGACCCGCAACCATTGCGCTGCTACCTCTGCCGCTGTTCCTTCTTCCAGATCCGCTCAAGTGACTTGCGAAACTCCCCACCGCTTTGTGGTCTTGCCAGGTCACGCTTCCAAAAGATGCTGCTAATCCACCAGACCTGAAGACCGCCAAAGACCAGGGCGACCAGACCCAGTTGGATGTATCCCCAGTTCAGGTGGTCCATCAAGACCACTTCTCCCAACGCCACTGAAGCGCCATTGGGTCAGGACCTTGTTTCAGGTGGCGGACATTGGAGCGATGGACCTGGAGAGTGCTGAGGTCTTGACCAGAAGCGGGAACCACCTCCAGTTGCTCTGGATCCAGGCACCACTTCCCCAGGTCATACAGGGCGTGGTGATTGCGGCAGAGAAGGAGTCCGTTGCCACCCCAGTCGCTGCCGTCATCGCTCACAGGGACGATGTGCGCTGCCTCTATGACCTCTGGCGGGGCATCGCAAAGGCAGCAGCGCCGTTCCCCATACCTATTGATGACTGCTGCCCGAAACGCTGCCTGACTGCGTTTCTTGGAGTTGCTGTGCTTTCGCTTCGTCTCCCGCACCTGAAAGCACGACCCTTCTTCGTCCTCAGGCAGTAGGTAGTCACTTCTGCCCCCTGTTGAGAAGGTGAAGACCAGAGACCTGCTCAACGGGTCGTCAGCAACGAACTCCACCCGATCCACCCGCCGCCTTGGTCCCTTGCCTCGGACCAGATCCCCCTTGGCATTGGTGTCACGGATGAGGAAGAGGGGCATCCCCAAGAACAACGCCGCCCTCATCGCATCAATGTCCCCCTTGTCGTAGGTCGTTGCTTGGGTTGCTGGGTAGTCGTAGGTGCCCGTCTCCTCCCCGATCTCGTCCTCGTACTTGCCCCTACTGCTGATACCCACGCAGACACCATTGCCTGATTCGCTCAGGTGGGCAGTGGATCCCTTGTCTCGCCAGATGCCACGAGCGCCGTTGTAGCAACCGATTTCACGGACCTCATCAGCAGTGAGTGGGCGTTCCTGCTGGATGCGCTGAACGGCATCCCACATCTCTGAACGCCTCTGGCGCTCCGCCTGGATCGCTTCGGGACTGGTCATTCTCTAATGGTGCCCCGAATCGCAGTCATCGATGAAAAATATTCATGGAATTGCCTTCCATACTTTGCCGTACATTTCAAAAGTCTTATCATTGTCAATACCGCTAACACCTATGGACCAAACTCCCGCATTTGGAGCACAACTTCCAGTGAAGTGCATTGGCGAATCTTTGTGATCAGCATGGAAATCTCCCTCCTTCTTGTTGTCACTCATTATTGTTTCTTGTGATTCTGTAAATCCATTCTTGTCCCCTGCTGTCTTCATATTTTTTAGGCATGCTTCAACGCTTCCGCTAAGTAGTCCTCCTCCAACGTATGCAATGGTTCCCGCCATGGCGCTAATTGGAGCGATTGCAACGACAGCAGTAAGCGCCTGACCTGTCAACCAAAATCTTAGTTTCATTATTAGTTTATAACTATGTTCGATACTAATTCTGCGACGGTAGTTTGTCAATATGTTTCTTGATCCTCCCTGGGCACTGCCCCTCCTAACCGAAGCAGTGGTCTCGATGCCCCGCCTCAGGTACCGCTGTATGACTATTTCGCTTCTTTGATGAGGTGAAACCATCATTCACCACTTCTTTCTGGCACAGAGCAGCGGCGTGGCATCAACATTCAAAGGGAGTTGCTCATCACTCCCTCTGCTGCGCCCTCTGACACCTCTTGGTCTGCTGGTGCTGCCTGAATGCCCACTGGTTGCCCTTCACGACCATCCCGCAGTGCTCACAGGGTGTGGTTGGTGCGGAGCGAACCCAGTTGGCAGGTCGCTCACCCACCAGTTCCCTGCGTGATGGGTCAATCCCGCGTCTTTGCTGGTAACGAGCAAGAGCAGGCGCGGTGGTAGTGAACCCCGTTTCCAAGCAGCGGAATAGGAGGTTCTGCCCCCGAAGGTTTTGGTGGTTGGGGGCACTCACCCTCGCTGCCTCCCGCTCTCCTGCGTCGTGGTGTCCTGATGTCCGTGCTTGCCGTCACAGTGGGCGCTAACAGTCGTGCCCGTCAGCAACGTCGCAACGGTTAGGGCGAGTAGCAACAGGCGCTTCATCTGGTCTTGTTGGGTCTTTTGAGAATGGTATAGATGTTTCCCTCTGTTGGCGAATGCCTTTGCGATAAGGGACTCAATGGACTCCTTGACCCCGCCACCCGACCGCGATTAGTACAGGTGTATCTACCCGCCAGTGATGCCTGCTGTCCGCCCTGTGCCACCTGCGACCCCCGCTGAGGAGTGGGAGTTCCTTGAGTGGAATGTCCTCAAACCATCCCGCTCCTCAAGCGTCTGTATTACCTGCCAGCACTTCCGCTACGAGGTGGGCAGGCACTGCGTCACCCTGCTGACCTGTCCGATTCATCAGGGTCTGATTCCTCAAGGGGAGCACCTCACCAAGCGGTGCTCTCAGTGGGTTGCTCGGCAGGAGGTTGCGGTTGGTTGGTGTCCTGAAGGTGGGTGAGGTGCCTTGAGTGTGTCTGCATGAACACCTGTCAGGCGACATCGAAAACTGAGCCAGAGGCGACACGAAAACTGAGCCACTTTTCAGACGATCCATCGACTAATCCACCTGGGGTTGTCCTTGTTCCGCTCGAGCCGGAGCGGGCTAAGGCAGTGCCATCAACGGCGGGTGTGGGCTTTGGCGTTGCCTTGAGTGGGCAGGGCCATGCATCACGGGGTTTGATCGACCTGGAAGGTGCGATGCAGACGCCGGAGGAGGTGCTGGTGATGCGCCAGCTGCTAGAGCGCGGTTGGAGCAGGCGGCGGATTGCGGCGGAGCTGGGGATGTCCCGCAACACGCTGGATCGCTACCTGCGGCTCGATGAGTGGCAGCCATACAGCACCCTCAACCGTCCAGGGCGACTTGATGAGCATCGCCAGTGGCTGCAGCAGCCGTTTGAGCAGCACCACGGCAACGCCGAGGTGGTGCGGCAAGAGCTGCTGAAACAGAAGGGAATCGGGGTGAGCCTGCGCACCGTCGAGCGAGCGGTGCAGACGTGGCGAGAAGCGCTGCGCCAGAGCCGTCAAGCGACGGTGCGCTACGAAACCCGGCCAGGCAAACAGCTGCAGGCTGACTTTGGTGAGCTGTGGGTAGAGATTGGCGGGGTGCGCACCAAAGTGCACATCTGTGTACTGACCCTCGGCTACTCGCGCCGCCAGGTGGTGCGGGTGTTTCGCCACCAGCAGCAACGCCATTGGTTGCAGTCGCTGGAGGAAGCGTTCCGCTACTGGGACGGTGTGCCTGAGCAGGTGCTGGTCGACAACGCCAAGGCGCTGGTCACGCTCAACAACCCCAGAACGGGCGAGCTGGTGATCAACCCCACCTTTGCTGCCTTTGCACGCCACTGGGGGTTCACACCTAAAGCCTGCTGGCCGCACCGACCGCAGACAAAAGGCAAGGACGAGCGCGGGGTCGGCTATGTGAAACGTGGCGGACTGGCCGGTCACCGCTTTGACACCTGGGGCCAAATGGAAAGCCATCTGGAGTGGTGGAACCGCGAGATCGCCGACGTGCGCATCCACGGCACCACCGGTGAGCGACCGCTGGAGAGGTTTCAGAGGGAGGAGGCAGCAGCGCTGCTGCCGTTGAACGGCAAGCCGTCGTACCTGGCGGAGCAGGAATTCAGCCGTCGTGTCGCCAGGGACTGCTGCGTGCAAGTGGAAGGCAACTGGTACAGCGTGCCGGCGGCCCTGGTGAGCCAAAACGTCACGGTGCAGATCCGCAACCAGCAGGTGGTGATCCGCCAAGCGGGCTGCATCGTGGCGCGTCATTCCCGCCAAATCGCCAACCAGCGCTCTCGTCAGGTGATCGCCGGCCATTGGGCCGGCCTGGTGCCTCAGCGGGCGATCGATGCAGCCCAGAGCGGCAACGGTGCCGTCGCTGAGGTGGTGCTGCTAGATGCGGTGCGGCGCTCCGCGCTGGCCCGGCCCCTGAGCGACTACGCAGCCGCCATAGCGGAGGTGGGCTGATGGCACGCAGCAAGCCAGCTACAACAGCGGCAGTAGCCACCGGCCTCCCCACAGCTGAGTCAACCGACATCGCACGGATGGTGGAGGAACTCGATGGAATGCTCATCCGGCTGCGGCTGGGGGCAATCCGCGAGCAGCTCGACGCTCTGCTGGAGGAAGCGGCACGCCGGCAGCTAAATCTGCGCGAAACCTTGGCCTGGCTCTGCGCAGCTGAGGTGGCCAGCAAGGAGCAGCGGCGGTTGTCGATGGCCATGACCATCGCCCGGTTCCCTTTAGTGCGCACTCTGGAGGGATTTGAATTTGAGGCGCAGCCCTCGATTGATCCAGGCAAGATTCGCGATCTGGCCACCTGCCGCTGGGTCGCCAATGGCGACAACGTTGTGCTGCTGGGTCCGCCCGGTGTGGGCAAGACTCACCTGGAGGTGGCCCTCGGCCGCGAGGCGGTCTCCCGGGGCTACACCGTGCAGTTCACCACGGCGATGGAGCTACTCGGGTCGCTGGTCAAAGGTCAGCAGCAGGGCACGCTGGAAGTGCGGCTGGCGCAGTACACCAAGTCAAAACTGCTGATCATCGATGAGCTGGGCTATCTGCCGTTGGAGCCGGCGGCAGGGCACCTGTTCTTCCAGCTGATCTCACGCCGCTACGAGCAGGGCAGCGTGCTGATCAGCTCCAACCGGCCGGTGGAGGAGTGGGACGAAGTGTTTGGCGACCAGGTGGTAGCCGCCGCGATCCTCGACCGGTTGCTACATCACAGCCATGTGGTGACGATCCGCGGCGATAGCTACCGGCTCAGGGAGAAGCGCAGATCCGGGCTGTTCCGCACTCAGGCGGTTGGCTCCTCGCCGCCGATGCCAACCAAGGAGGACTGAGGGAAACAGCAAGAACAACACCGCCTGCACCAGCGACAGAAACAACCCAGTAACCAGCCACGAAACCATGAACAAACAAAAAAACTACCGCCGCCGCCAACGCGGAATCACTCCGATAACGACACCCCGCAACAGCCCAGGGGTGGCTCAGTTTTCGATGTCGGAAGTGGCTCAGTTTTCGATGTCGCTTGACACACCTTCGGGAATGACTAAATCCGAATACCAATCGCAAGGATTCCGATGGTCTCCTTCATATAACTACCTCTTTCTCCTTGATGATGCTGGTGATAGTTGCAAGGGCAAGACCTGTCTGCTCTTGGATGGACCTGTAGGACTCTCCCTCTCCACGAAGTCGGATGACCATCGACTCCTTTTTGTTGGATGTCTTGGGTCTTCCTCCCAGGTTCCCCCCGTTCTTTCGTCTGTATTCGACTGACTCTCTGCTCCTTTCCTGTATCAGTGACCTTTCCACCTCAGATAGACCAGTGAGCAGTCCCACGACAAGTGGAGCAAGTTTGCCTAGGGCAGAAGTGTCGATGAGTCCGTCCAGGGTTTTTACCTGGATTCCTTGCTGTTGGAGTTCGTTGAGTCGGTTGATGACCTCGACCTGGGACCTGCCCAACCTGTCCAACTTCGACACCACAAGGATGTCCCCCTTCTGAAGCACCGAAAGACAGGTGCGGAGTTGATGCCCTTTCTCCAGGGGGGTGGTGATTGCGGCAGAGGAGGAGTCCGTTGCCACCCCAGTCGCTGCCGTCATCGCTCACAGGGACGATGTGCGCTGCCTCTATGACCTCTGGTGGGGCATCGCAAAGGCAGCAACGCCTTTCCCCGTACCGACTGAGAACTGCTGCCCGAAACGCTGCCTCCCAGTGAGATGGTGAAGCCCAGAGACCTGTGCAAGGGTTTGTCAGCGACGAATTCCTCCCGATCCACCCGTCGCTTTGGTCCCTTGCCGATGTCTCTGGGGATTGACTTTCTTAGTCACGAAAACGCTTATTTAGATCGTGACAAACTGAATAGGCACTTTCTACAGTAGGTACTGTCCTTTCTTTTTCCTGAAGACGGTCATCATTCACCAAGTACCACCCTTGAGTGCTCCGCCTGATATGGCAGTGCTCTGCTTCATTTGCGTGAGATGCAAGTGACATATTGCTTGTGTACCCTTGGTTGTCCATGGTTCCTCATGCCTATGCGTCCACCATAAGATCCGCAGGTGCATGATCCATCACATATGAACCAGGGATGATGCTTAATACCTATTCGATTCCCTTATAGGCATTTTGACTTCCTGCTTGATTATTTGTTGGTCGTCTCCACCCACCTCACCCTGACGATCCTGTGACCCTCGAGGACTAGGCTCATTCCTCGTGGCGCTTGGGCACCAGCATTCAAAGGGAGTTGCTCATCACTCCCTCTGCTGTGCTCTCTGACATCGCTTTGTTTGCTGGTGCTGCATGAATGTCCACTGGTTGCCCTTCACGATCATTCCGTAGTGCTCACAGCCCGTTGTAGGTGCCTGTTCCTCGTTGGTAGCGGGTGAGTGCAGGAGCGGACGTCACCAATCCCATGCCCAGGCAGCGGAACAGGAGGGTCTGCCCTCGACGGTTCTGGATTTTGGTCGGGTTGACGGTCACACCATTTGATCAGTGTTTGTGACGGTGGTGTCCGTCGCTGACATGTGGATGAGCATGGGCAATCGGTTCGTGCCGATGCGGATGCGAGTGCCAGTAGAGACCATCTGTTTGCACCCCGTTCGCTTCTCCATTGGGATGCTGGTGAGCATGGTGCGGGTCCTGGTCGCCAAGGTTGTGGAGGTGCTTGTGCTCATGCCACACCTCGTCATGGCGGTGCCAATGGGCGTGGTCTTCCTGGAGCAACAGAACAACGCCGCCAATCATCAAGGCACCTGATGCGATCAGGTTGGCGTTCACTGCTTCCTTGAGTGCAAGCACAGCAAAACCTGCTCCAACAAAAGGTGCTGTCGCAAAGATCACTGATTCCCTGGCAGCGCCTAACTCCCGCAGCGCCAGCAGATCCAACCAGATGGAGAGTCCATATCCGATCCCACCAATCGCCAGTAGCACCACGACCTCTATGGGCGTTGGAAACCTTGCCTCTGTCAGTCCTGCCAGCAACAGCATCGGCACAGACGCACCAACCGATTTCAGCAGGGCGATCTGCATTGGGTCCCTGATGCTCAGGCGCTGACTGATGTTGTTGTCTATGCCCCATCCAAGACACGCCAGGGCGATCAACGCTGCTCCATGAAGGGTGGTTCCTGAAGCGTTGGCGCCCCCGATGACAACTGCTCCAGCAAGGATCAGTGCCGCAGCAGCAATGCCTTTGCCGCTCAGGTGTTCCCTGCCAACCAGGATGGCGATTCCCATCGTGAAGACCGCCTCCAGGTTCAGTAGTAGGGATGCAGAACCTGCTGACAGGAGCGCCAACCCGCTCACCAGGCAGATGGGCGCAGCGATGCCGCCAATCATGGTCAGCAACGCCAGTATCCCCAGGTCCTGGCGTTTGACCGAACTCTCCGAAGTGCTTTGCCCTCTCACTGCTCTTGCCGTTAGCAGCGCCATTGCAGATCCGCCGTAGAGCAGTCCCGCCAGGGAAAGCGGCGATCCTGTTGAGATCAAGGTGCTGATCAGTGGAGAACTCAACCCAAAGGTCACCGCAGCAAGCAGACCCTTAAGCAGTCCTTGTTTCCGATGGTCCATCACCCCAGCGTAAATCCAGTGCCTGTCTTGGATTGACTCCAGGAGCACTTGACCCCACCCCACTCTTGCAACTAGTACAGATGTACTTACACGCCAGTGATGCCTGCTGTCCGCCCTGTGTCACCTGCCGCTCCCGCTGAGGAATGGGAGTTCCTTGAGTGGAATGTCCTCAAACCCTCCCTCTCCTCAAGCGTCTGCATCACCTGCCAGCACTTCCGCTACGAGGTGGGAAGGCACTGCGTCACCTTGCTGACCTGTCCGATTCATCAGGGTCTGATTCCTCAAGGCGAGCACCTGACCAAGCGGTGTTCTCAGTGGGTTGCTCGGCAGGAGGTGGCGGTTGGGCGGTGTCCTGAGGGTGGGTAGTGCTTTGAGTGTGTCCGCACGAGCAACCTTTACGAACACCATTCCATAGGGTTTTCATACACCCTTGAGGACTTCTATCGGTTCCAGTTTGGGGTTGACTGATGGGTGATTGATTGGTTGACCAGTCCGTCACATGGTCACGGACCTTGAGGTCAGTACAGATGGTTGGTTGCGTAGTCCTCCATCCATTCTTCCAGCACCTCCTCTGGATGTCTGAGGTCTGGTTTCCTTTCCAGTAGCGACCAGATCTCCCAATAGATCTCCTCAACCTGTTCTGGGAGACCTTCGTATCCCTGCATGGCACCAAGGTCTGTGATGTTCTCGTGGATTGCCAGCAGGGATTTGAGAACCAGTTCTGTTTTTCCTTTGATTTTTGGTCGTATGGGTCCTGATGTTGGTCCTATACCCATCCATTTTCGTAGCAGCATCCTTACTGGCATTGGTTTCTTACTGTTACTTCCATTCTGGTTCAGTCCACCACCAGGTGCATGGTCCTGCCGACCCAGACCTCCTTCAGGGTCCGACCCTGTGAGTCGGTTCCTGAAGGTGTCTCTCTATGGCGGTGGGCGGTGTTCTGAGGGTGGGTAGTGCCTTGAGGGTGTCCACATGAACACCTTCGGCAATCACCCCATGGCGTGAGTGTAAATGCCTAATAGCGTTGGGGAGTCGTCATGAGCGACGGGAAGTATGTCCTTGGCGGAGTCGAACACGCCAGGGATTTTTTTGTGAACAAACCTTGCTGCTGCTCGCGTTCAACGCCTGTGCCTGACTCAAATACCGCTCTATGGCGGAGTTCGACCCGTCCATAGGTCGAGGAAGTGGGCGGAAGTTTTTCTCCCGTCGCTCACGCCCCACTCCTCTCTCTTTGCCCTAACACCGATGAAGAGCGTCATTGCTACTGGTCTGACGGGCGCCCTGACATTTCTTGCTCTGATGACCAGTTCTGCCCTTGCTCAGCAGATGTTCCCTGCTGGCGGTAGTGGTGGGACATCCTGCCCAGGTGGATCTAGTTACAAGGGGAGCGGGTATTGCCGTGCCACCAAACCAGGGCAGCAGTTCTTCCCTGCTGGAGGCAGTGGCGGCACCTCTTGCCCAGGAGGTTCCAGTTACGCGGGGTCTGGATACTGCAAGACGCGCTGATCCTTCCGATTCACCAGGGTCTGATTCACCAAGGGGAGCATCTGACCAAGCGGTGCTCTCAGTGGGCGGCATGGCATGGGCAAGCAGGGGTGGTGCCCTGAGGGTGGGTGAGAGATGTTGGGGTAGCATTGTCGCCCAAATGCACTCTGGGGCAGTCGATTTGCCCCTTCCGTCGAGTTGACGGAAGAAAACTGATGATGGGGTAAATGTTGGGGTAAATCGCACCCCAACACCTCAAAAGCGTCTGAGAGAGTCCAGGTTTGACCGAACTCGACGGACACCCTCTCCGCTTTTACAAGGTTTCAGGCGGATTTCAAAAATTTCCCCTACTCCTGCAGCTAAAGGGGATTGGTGCGCTGGCGGAAATGCTGGATTTCAGAGACCAGTTTCATTGTTTCCTCACTGAGGCGGATGCCGAACTGCTTTGGAGCATCGGAATGGTCGTCTTAACAATCGTTGCTTGCCTATAGCCAAGCAGGCTATGGCTCTATCAGGCAAATCGTGACACCTGCCATTCAGTATTGCCTTTGCTTTGCGTAAGATGAATGATGTTTTCAAAATCTTTCTCATCCCGCCATTTGAGTTCAGCGTTAATGCCAAGATTATCGGGTGTAATATTGTTATTCAGGCTTAAGTGTTCTGCCGCAAATTCCAATATTTTTAATGCCTGGGGTAGCTGGGCGACCCATCGGTGGTGTTTGTTTTCGTATTTTATCTCAATTGCAAGATTCTTAATCGCAGCATTTAGCGCAGTTGGGTCGTCAATTAATTCCTCTCTGCGTTGAGTGCCATCGCCACAAATATTGATATAGAAGTATATGCTTCCTTCGATTGCAGGTGCTTTTAGGATGCTATCGCTACCAATTTTGGCAAGAAGTTCCCTATTCTCTTCAACCGTCTCCTCGCCAAGGCGACTGCCGAACTGCTTTGGAGAGCCTGGCTGTTCGCTCATTACCGCTGGATCGTGTGGTTGTAGTGTGGCAGGGGATTGAGGGTTGCCAGGTCAAGGGTGGAGAAGCCTGCGGAATATTCATCTGGTTCTCGCTGTATATATCGCTACGGTGCTATTGTAAATTTGCTTTAGAAAGGACGAATTCAGCGGAGTCGCTATGGATTTCTCTGGTTCGCCCCTTCCCTTCTTGTCTTTGTCGCCCTGGTGGGGTTTTTACTTGTCGAAGTAGTTCTGAAGTTTGGTTCCTGACGTATTATTTTTTGGCTTAAAACAACTACGGTAGTATTCAGTCCAGGAGGCGCCGATATTCTATGCAGCGAGTGTAAACGCCTAAAAGCGTTAGTGAGTCGTGATGAGCGACGGGAAGCAGAAGCATGTCCCTGGCGGAGTCGAAAGCGCTAGGGATTTTGTGAGCGAACCCTGCTTCTTTGGCGTTTTTGGCAGGTTTTTGAGTGCCAGTTGTGGAATTGAGTTGGTGATCGCATCCTGCCGCAAGAGGCATGGGCTGGCTCCTTCATGGCATTAGCTGGTCTGTGGGTTTACAGGGGATTTCCTTTTCCTGCTTCCTGCGGCATCCTTGGGTTGAATTCCATCACTACTTAAGATGAGGGACGACGATTTCTCTTTGGTCGACGACGATGCCAATGATGTGGAGCTGCCTGTCTTTGATATGGGCGCCGAGCACTGGCAGGAGGAAATTGATTTTCTAGAACAACGTCTTCGTGGCGAGCAGGGCGATATTGATAAGGACGATAAGGAGACCTGTAAGGAGGCACTGGCAATCGCCAAGGAGAACCTTGCGAATTGCTTAAGGCGTCAAAAGTAATATCCTTGTAATTTTAGACCTTGCATGTTTCCCACCCGCTTGTACAGGGGGCCAAAAGCTAATCGGAATTGATTTTGCGAGTCAAGCACGGACATTCACTTTGCTGTAAAGCGAACAAAACTCTTCTTTGCCTGAATCCATGGCATGGGCCATTGAGTTGAGCACATACTCAAGGTCTTCGGTTGCTAGCTCGCCGAGCGAATTCCAGTTTAAGGCAAACAGAATTGAAGAGTCCATGGCAGGGTGTTGAGGCCACCCTAGTGCAAGGACGACTGAATTAATGTCTGCAAACCATAACCCCATAAGCCGTCAAAATGGGATTTCAGCACATCCCATGGCCTTAAGAAATTAAGTAGTGGGCTGGATTCTGCTGCGCTGCAGTGCGTTTGGGAGGTTTGAATGCTCAAGATCCTGCGCCTAATATCTTTTTCTGCTGTTTCTTAACGTTAACAGGCCGGGGTAGGAGGGCGGGTTTTTACCTTTTGCAAGATATAGCCCCTTGGCGTGATGCCTCGCTCGATGAAATTATAGGGTTCCTATTTTAAGTTCTGGTCTGAAACTTGACTTTAGTAGTTGTCGCCGTACTTGACTTCGGTCGATGCATTCATAAGTTCTACAGTCGTTTGGAAGCCCTGGGCAATGGTTACCTCGTGTTGGATGCCGATGTCCCTTAACGCGGTTACGTCGTATTCAGGAGCGGTGATCCAGCTGAATCCTTTGCCAAATGTGTTGTCAGGGTTGACCACATACCAATGGCAAGCTGTGTCTGGAACTGCCACCGAGCATTTGGTCCAGTCGTTGTCCCATTGGGGGACTTGAACAAATGAAAGGGCCGCAAATAAGAAACCAAAAATACCTAATAACATGGTCGCCTTATGAAGTCTTCACAATCCTACTACGGTTTGGTCGCTTTTTGTCGTTTCCCTGATCTGGATTTGGTTTCGGTTGCCTAAATTTCCCATCCCTGATCTGGGTCGAGCCCCTGGAGATGCCCCACCACGAGAACCG
>NZ_JAGQCP010000040.1:0-22533 GCF_024346255.1 Cyanobium sp. BA5m-10
TGGTGCCGTCGCCGTTCAGGGCGAGCTTGGGGTTGAGGTGGAAGGCCAGCGTTGGGGTTGCCTCCCAGGTGTTCATGGTTTCAAAGAAGAGGTAGCCCTGCTTGCTGCTCTCGTCTTCGTTGCGGCCCAGGGAGATGCGGCCGGCGGCCCAGAGGGGCAGCTTCTTACTGGGCCGAAACACCATGGCCTTGCCGCCGAAGCGCAGGTTGAGGCCACCGTCGCCGGCGTAGGTGTTCACGAAGGAATTGCGGGGCTCGATGCCGTTAAACACGCCGGCCGCCAGCTGGAACTGGAAGTCGTTGGACACCGAGTAGCCGGCGCCGGCAAAGAGGTTGCCGCGGCTGTCGCCATTGAGCCATGCCTGGGTGGTGCCATCGGCCGGGGTGAGGGCGGTGTTGACGCTGAGGCCACCGAGGGCGAGGGAGGCCTGGCGGGGTGTGTAGCGGGGGCTGGGGGAATCGGGCGCACCGGGATTCCAGGCGAAGCGAGCGCTGAGCATGGGCTCAGACGGAGCGCTGGGCAGGGCCAGGATGGCGGTGGCGGGGCTGAGGCCAAAGCCGTTGGTGATGCTGGCCTCTAGGCCGATGCGGGGGTTGACGGCGATGTTGGCGCCAACCGAGAGCACCGGTACCCGCGAATACACCAGATCGCCATCGAAGGCGTTGTTGCCCGGGCCGAGGGGCAGCATGGCCGAGCCAAACAGATGCACCTGGTTGCCGAGGCGGTAGCTGGCGCCCACCCCCAGGCTGATGTTGGTGCCGTAAAACTCACCGCCACCGCCCTGGTCGGCCCCCTGGGAGTCCGGCAGGAAGCTCGCCGCTGGCACAAAGGAGAGCTGCAGGTTGCGGTTGGCCTGCCAGGAGAGGGGCAAGGAGAGGGCACCCACCCAGTTGCGGGTGAATACGGCCTGGCCGGAGTCGTTGAAGATGTTGGGCGTGCCGGCGTCATCGCAGCTCACGGTGCCGCCGCAGCCGCTGCCCACGGTGAAGAGCTCGAGAGCTCCTTCGGCGGCGAGGACCCAGCTGCCGGCGCCCTCTCCATGGCCGGCGAGGCGGGCCCGCAGGCTGCCGCCGTAAACGGTCCAGAGGTTGGCGGGCTGGGAGGGCCGGCTGGGGATGGGCGCAAAGAGCGGGTCGTCGGCGTAGGTGTAGTAGGCGGAGGCCATTAGGGCCGGGGTGAGGCCGTAGTCGGCGCGGAAGCCGTAGTTCTGGTTGCCGGAGCCGCCTGCGGCGCCGCCGTTGCCGGGGCTCACCTGCTGAAAGCTGAGCTGGCCCAGGGCTTCGGGCACCAAGGCCGTGGTGGGCAGCTGGCCCAGGCGCAGCAGGGGCAGGTAGTCGTCCCAGCCGGGCATCTGGCTGCTGAGCAACTCCTGCACCTCGGCCAGGCTTCGGGGCGACGGCAGGGGCTCGGTATCAGTCGGTGGGGGAATCACCTCTGCGGTTGGCACCGGTTGCCAGGGCAGGGGGGAGGCAGAGGGCAGGGGATCGCTGGGAGACACGGGCTCCCAGCCAGGCGGTTGGGCGCCATTGGTGGCTGCGGGCACTGCCCAGAGCTGTGGGGATGCCGGCGATGCCGGCTGGGGTTGGGCGGGCTGCCAGTCCAGGGCGAGGGCTGGGTGAGGCAGCGCCATCAAGGCGAGGAGCCAGCGGCGGGAGATGGGCACGCTGGGCCTCAAGTATCAAGCCAGTGCAGGAAACGGCGCCGCAGCTGGGTGGTTTGATTTCCCAATGTTTGGGTTGGGGCGGGGGCGCTGGCTTGTTTTTCTGTTTCGGCGTCGGTGTCGGCGTAATAGGCGTAGGCGCTGCGGGTGTCGTAGCCGCCATACCCATACCCATACCCATACCCATACCCATACCCATACCCATATTTGGATTGGGTGCCGTAGCCGTAGGCGGTGTTGGTGTTGCTGTCTTCCGTGATGGAGTTGGTGACCACACCGAGCAGCTGGGCGCCGGCGCTGCGGATGCGAGCGATGGCTTCGTTGGGCAGGCCGCGATCCACCCGCCCCAGGCTCACCAGCAGCATCAGGCCATCGATCTGTTCTGCTACCAGGGCTGCGTCGGCGAGCCCGAGCACGGGGGGGGTGTCGTAGAGGATGAGATCAAACTCGCCACTGGAGGCCAGGTCGTTCACGAGCTGGTGCATGCGGGCTGAACTGAGCAGACGGGTGGGATCGGGCGGCCGGCGGCCGGCGGTGAGCACGCTCCAGCCCTCGTAGCCCAGCACCGGCTGGACCACCTGGCGCCAGTCGAGGTGGTCTTCGGTGAGCAGGTTGGAGAGGCCGGTGAGGTTGTTCACCCCTAGGCGATGGTGCATCTGGGGTTTGCGCAGGTCGGCATCCACCAGCAGCACCCGTTGGCCCATCTCGGCGATGGTTTTGGCCAGCAGCACATTGGTGAGGCTCTTGCCTTCGGCGGGCAGGGAGCTGGTGAGGGCCACCGAGCGCAGGGGGCGGTCGGAATTGAGAAAGCGCAGGGAGGTGTAGAGGTTTCGCAGGGCTTCCTGGTAGAAGAAACGCTGGTATCCAGACAAGCTGGCGGCGCCGGTTCCGGGCATCACCGAGGCATCCAGCTCCTGCAGCAGGAAACGCTTGTCTTCCCGCACGCCTTTGAAGAAGGCCACGTGGGGGATGTGGCCCAGCAGGGGCTGGCCGAGGTCGTCTTTGACCTCCATTGGGCTGTGGAATACGTGGTCGAGCCGGTCGCGCAGCAGGCCGGCCCCGGCCCCGGCCACCACACCCAGCACCACACCCAGGGCGAGGTTGCGGGGCACCGAGGGCTTCACCGGGTTGGGATTGATCTCCGGGGGGGCGATCAGCTTCCAGGGCACGGTGCGCTGGGCGATCTCGAGCTGGAAGTTTTCGCGGGTTTTGATGAAGCCGGCCAGGTTCTCCTGGGCGATCTCCAGTTTCTGCTGGAGGGCTTCGTATTGCTTGATCAGGCCTGGTTGTTGCTGGAAGCGGCCCCCCAGCAGGGCCAACTGGCGCTGGGCGGTGGCGAGGCGGTTGGCATTGAGCGAGAGGGCCGCATCCACGGCCTCGAGCTGGTTGCTGCGCAACAGGGGTAGCAGGGCGTTGCGGCGCGCAGTGAGTCCGCGCACCATTGAGGAGCTGGGACTGAAGCGGGAGCGGGTTTCGGCCAGCTGCTGCTCCACCTTGGTGAGCTCCTGCAGCAGGATCTGGTTGGTGCCGGTCACCGAGAGGCCCTGGTTGGTGTTGCCAGCGCCGCTGGTGCTGGGGCCGGTGCCGATGGCCTCTTCGAAGCTACGGGCGGTGAGGGTGCCGGCCTCGATGCCCTGGCGCACGCTCTGGAGGCGCCCCCGCTCTGCCTGCAGGTTGGCAAGCTGCTCTTCGAGGCTGCTGATCTGGGTTTTGAGCTCGCCCCCCTCGGTGATCGGCTCCAGCAGGCTGTGGCGCTGGCGGAAGGTGGCCAGCTCGCTCTGCAGCTCTGCGGTGCGAGCTTCCAGGGCTGGAGCCTGCTGGTTGAGAAAGCGGATGCCATCGGCCAGGCGCTGCTGGCGCTGGTTGAGGGCGGACTGCAGATAGGTACTGCTGAGGTTCTCGAGCAGGCGTTTGTCTTCCTGGGGGTCGCGGCCGGTGAGCTCCACGGTGAGCACCCCTTCGGCCTTCTCCTGGCGGCTACCGCCGCTGGCGATGCTGATCCGGTCGGCGAGCTTGGAGCTGGTGGTGCCAAAGCGGCGCGCAATCGGCGCCAGCATGGACGGGCTCTTGAGCAGCTCGATCAGGGTGGGGATGTCGGAGCTGGTGGTGTTGCGGGCCAGCTCGGCAAACATCGTGTTGTTTAGGGCTTCGGCGCCGGCGGCGGGGCCCTTGTTGTCGTCGCTGATCGGATCGCTGATCAGCAGCTGGAAGCCCCCCTCGTAGACGGGGCGAAACAGGCGCTGATAGCCGGTGATCAGGGCGGCCAGGGCCACCACCATGCCGGCGGTGAGGGCCACGAGCTTGCGGCGCCGTTTCAGGGCTCGCCACAGCTCGGAGAGATCGATGCTGTCGTCGTCTGCGGCCAGGCTGCGGCTACCCAGTTCACTCACTTGCACCACTCGCACAGCTGGATCAGCTAGGGGCGAGGGGCTCATGCCGGGACGGGCGATCAGATTCGACAAGTGATCAGCAATGTCCTGTTCCTTAACTTTAATCCCCGAGCTTGAAGGGCGGCTCAGCTATGGGACACTTGCGCCAATTGATTCATTTCTGTGCATCTGGCGCGGCATCTTCGCCATCCGGCACGTCTGCTGGGCCTGATGGCGGCGGGCACCCTCGTGTGGGCCACCACCCCGGCGCTTCTGGCGGCCCCTGCGGCGACCGGCCAACCGATCGCCCGTCCACTGGGTACTACGGCCGCACTGAGTGATGACAGCTATCTACTGGGCCCCGGTGATTTGCTGGATCTGAAGCTGTTTGATGCTCCAGAACTCTCGGGCAACCTGGATGTTCTTAACGACGGCACGGTGTCGCTGCCGCTGATCGGCAGCGTGCGGCTCACCGGGCTGAGTTTGTCCCAGGCCAGCCTGTGGTTGACCTCGCTGTATCGCAAGCAATTGCTGCGCCCGGAGCTGCAACTGCGGGTGGTGAAGCCCCGGCCGATCCGGGTGGCACTAGTGGGAGAAGTGGAGCGCCCAGGGCTGTATTCCCTCACCACCAGTGAAACCACCCAGACGGAAGGGGGACCCAGCCTCACGGTGAGCGGTTTGCCCACGGTGGTGGATGCGATTCAGAAGGCCGGAGGGATTACGCAGCTGGCCGACCTACGCCAGGTGGTGCTGCAGCGCCGAATGCCTGGCGATCCCCCCGCCTACAAGCAGGCTCGGTTGGATCTGATGGCGTTGTTGTTGGAGGGCGACCAGCAACAGAACCCGTTCCTTTTTGACGGTGACACGATCCGCATCACCAAATCCAGCGAGCCAGCCGCGGAGGCGGTGGAGTTGGCGGCGGCCAACCTGTCGCCCCAGGAGATCCGGGTGAACGTGATCGGTGAGGTGCTGAAGCCGGGCACGGTGGCGCTGCAGGCCAATACCCCCCTGGTGCAGGCGGTGTTGGCGGCTGGTGGCCCCCAGACCTGGCGAGCCAGCACCGGCAATGTGGAGCTGGTGCGGATCAACCGCAACGGCACGGCCACCCGGCAGCGGTTTGCCCTGAATCTGAGCCAGGGGGCCTCGAACATCAAGAACCCGCCCCTGCGCGATGGCGACACGGTGGTGGTGAACCGCAGCGGCATGGCGGTGGCCAGCGACGCGATCGGGGCGGTGAGCACCCCACTCACGGGCTTGGTGAACGTCTTGGCCCTGGTGGACCTGATCAACAAGAACTGATGCCAGCACCTGGGCAGAGCCGGTTTCGGGTGGATTGGGTGCTGGTGCAGGAGCTGGCGGTCGGCCCGGCACCCCGGGCTGAGCGCCATCTTGAGCGCCTGGTTGCGGAGGGGGTGAGGGCTGTGCTGAGCCTCTGCAGCGAAGCGGAGGCCCCGCCCCCCCCGGGTCTTGCCGCACGATTTGAATGCCGGCGCTTGGTGCTGCCCGATCACCGGGTGGAGCGGTTGCCGGAGCTGGCGGAGCTGGAGCAGGCCCTGGCTGCCCTGGCTGAGCTGCGGGCCACGGGGCCGGTGTATGCGCATTGCGTGGCGGCGATGGAGCGCTCACCGTTGGTGTGCCTGGCCTGGCTGGTGCGCCGGCAGGGTCTTACACCCCAGAGGGCTCTCGACTACCTAATGCAGGTGCATCCCGGTACCAATCCGCTGCCAGGCCAGCTGGCCCTGCTGGCCTGGCTCTGAAAGGGCCAATCGAATGCCTCGCTTGACGGTGTGAAGTAGTTTATGTGAAATTATTTTGATTATTAATTGCATTTTGCGTAAGCATTTTTTGGCAAATAAAAACTTTTTGCGCTAAAATAACCATAGAGAATTTTCCTTCGATGTTTAAGGTTGGTTTAAGTGAGCCATCTCCTTGGTCGGCGGAATTGGAGTTGTTCGTGGGGCGCTGCTCGGAGGATGCTGCGTTTGCGGAGCAGGTGAGAGCCTGTGCTGGGCCTTCGGCCCTGCTGGTTTTGGCGCAGGCTGAGGGGTTGGCGCTGGATCCCCGAGAGCTGCGCTGGGCGGCGCGGGAGCTGAGAGCCGTTTGCTTTCCCTGGAATGGGCTAGATGGGGATACCAGCTACCGTCGCGACTGGTTTGAGCGTGATGCGAAGATCAGCAAATGATGCTGGGCAACAAAATATTTCATGCCTGACATGTTCAGGTGATATATTAGGCTCTGCCGAGCTGTTCCTTTCGGCAAGTGCAATTCAGGCGTTCGAGCTTCTCGCGCCGAATTGCACGTTTTGCAGGATAGGTGTGACCCTCCTGCCAGGCTCGGAACCCACCGCAGCTACTCCATGGTGGCGGTGGCCGCGCTGGAGACAAAAGCCTGTGCGCACTAAAATGCTCACATCGCTGCCTGGTTGTGATGCGCACCACCCTGGAGCTACCAGATCCTCTGTTTGCGCGCCTGAAGGCCCGTGCTTCCACCGAGCGCCTCACTCTTAAGCAGTTGTTGCGCAGCTACGTGGAGCAGGGCCTCGACGCCACGCCCAGCGGCTCCGTCTCGAAACGTTTGGCACACACCCTGCCGCGCCTGGAGGGGCCCTTGGCCATCGAGAGCGAACACCTCAGCAACGCGGCACTGTTTGATCTGCTCGAAGCGTGAGCACCACATTTCCTCTAATGCTGTTCTTGAGCGACTTGGCATCGCCAACGCCAACGCTGCCACCGTTTCCACCTCAAGCCCCTTCCCCCAGCCGATGACCTCCAGCCCCACGCTCGTGACTTGCACTGGCCGCGTTGCCCTGATCACCGGCATCACCGGCCAAGACGGCAGCTACCTGGCGGAACTCCTCCTGGAGAAGGGCTACACGGTGCATGGCATCAAGCGCCGGGCCAGCAGCTTCAACACGGCCCGCATCGATCACCTCTACCAGGATCCCCACGAGAGCGATCCACGGCTGGTGCTGCATTACGGCGACCTCACGGACAGCACCAACCTGATCCGGATCATCCAGCAGGTGCAGCCCGATGAGATCTACAACCTGGGTGCTCAGAGCCATGTGGCGGTGAGCTTCGAGGCGCCGGAATACACCGCCAACTCCGATGCGCTTGGCACCCTGCGCATCCTCTAGGCAGTGCGGATGCTGGGCCTCAGCGCCAAAACCCGCATCTATCAAGCGAGCACCTCAGAGCTCTACGGCCTGGTGCAGGAAATCCCCCAGAAGGAAACCACGCCCTTCTACCCCCGCAGCCCCTATGGGGTGGCCAAGCTCTACGCCTACTGGATCACGGTGAACTACCGCGAGGCCTACGGGATGTATGCCTGCAATGGCATCCTGTTCAATCACGAATCGCCGCGGCGCGGCGAAACGTTTGTGACCCGCAAGATCACCCGCGGCCTGGCCCGCATCAATGAGGGGTTGGAGGAGTGCCTTTACATGGGCAACCTCGATTCCCTGCGCGATTGGGGCCACGCTAGGGATTATGTGGAGATGCAGTGGCGGATGCTGCAGCAGCCCGGCACCCCGGAAGACTTCGTGATTGCCACGGGACGGCAGGAATCGGTGCGGCGTTTCATTGAGCTGGCGGCCGGTGAGCTGGGCTGGGGCGTGATGGAGTGGCAGGGAGAAGGCCTGCAGGAAACCGGCCGCCGAGCCGACACAGGAGCAGTGGTGGTGCGGATCGACCCGCGCTACTTCCGCCCGGCGGAGGTGGAAACCCTGCTGGGTGATCCCACTAAGGCCCGCGAGAAGCTGGGCTGGACGCCCACCACCACCCTGGAGGAATTGGTGGCAGAGATGGTTGCCACCGATAAAGAAGAGGCTGCCAAGGAAGCCCTTTTGCGCCGCAAGGGCTTCGCGGTGGTGGGCTCCATGGAAAACCCACCTACCAACGCAGCTGGCGTGGGCTGATGGCGGAGGACATCCGCTGGCAGCAGCGCTTCAGCAATTACTGCAAGGCTCTGGATCGCCTGGAAGATTTCCTGGAGCCTCCGGCGTTGAATGAACGCGAGCAGCAGGGGCTGATCAAGGCGTTTGAATACACCTATGAACTGGCTTGGAACACCTTGCGCGATCTACTTCGCAGCCAGGGCGATGTCTCCCTGCTGGGATCGCGCGATACCCTGCGCGAAGCCTTCCGTCTGGGCCTGATCGAGCAGGGCGAAGCCTGGATGCTGATGCTTCAAGACCGCAATCTCACCAGTCACACCTACAACCGCGCCACGGCGGATGCCATTGCGGCTCAGATCATCGATTGCTACTTGCCCTGTTTTCAGCAGCTACGCAGCAGGCTGGAGCAACGGGTTCAGGAGGAGGCTCCATGAACATCCCGGCACAGGCGCAAGACCGGCTCCTGGCCGTGCTCACAGCACAGCCGCAGGTTGAGCGCATCTGGCTGTTCGGCTCTCGGGCGATGGGGCGTGAGCAGCCAGGCTCTGATCTTGATCTCTGCCTGGAGGCCCCGCAGCTGAGCCACCGCGATCGACTGCGGCTGCTGAACGCCGTGGATGATCTCTGCCTTCCCTGGCAGGTGGATCTTGTGCTGCGCCACGAGCTGCCCGTCGAGCTCGAGGCTCATGTGCAGCGGGTGGGCCGCTGTCTCTGGACCCAGCCATGACGACCGGTTGCAGCTCAGGCCTCATTTCTGGCTAAGCTAGCTAAACAGCAGGTTGTTGATCGTGCAGGTCAACATGCTCGATGCCAAGAGCCAGCTCTCGCGCTTGGTGAAAGCAGCCCTGGCTGGGGAGGAGGTGATCATTGCCAGCCATGGCAAGCCTCAGGTGAAGTTGGTGCCCTGCACTGCGGCTACCGGCTTGAAGCGGCCTGGAGCTCTGGCTGCTGCCTCGCCCGCTTTCGTGCCAGCCCATGTGGATGCCGCTTTCAGTGAGGCTGTGGATCAGCAGGTTGCACGGCTGTTTGGCAGCTGAGATGTTTAGCAGCTGATGCGCCTGCTGCTCGACACCCAGGTGATGCTCTGGTGGCTGCTCGACGATCCCCGGTTGAGCGCCGAAACCCGTGATCTGATGGCCGCAAGCCCTTGCGTGGTGTCGGTCGCCAGCATCTGGGAGGTGGCTATCAAGCACCGCCTGGGCAAGCTGCCTGTGGCGCCGGCTGCCTTTCGTAATCAGCTCCCTCTGGTGCACCACGATTCTTTCGGCCACCTGTTGATTACCCAGGCCCAGGCCCAGGTCGAGAGTCTGATGGCGTTGTCACCGGACGCCCATTGGCCTGCTTACGACGTGCCACTGCGACGCCCTCGACACTCCAGTACTGTTTTAGGTACTAAGCTTTAGGCTCCAGCGATCGCTGTGTCATGGATCAGCAGAACGCGCTCACCTCAGCTGAGCTCAAGCGTCGTGGGATTGCAGCGATTGAGCAGGCGCTGCAGCATGGACCAGTCCATTTGTTGAAGCGCAACCGATCGGCTGCTGTGGTGCTGAGTGAGCAGCACTACCGCCAGCTGCAGTTGCAGGCATCACGAGCTCCTGTGGCTGAAGCATCGGCGTTGCAGTGGCTGCTGGCCCTGCCGCCATCCACGAGCCCGCGCAGCAAGGCTGAGATCGATGCTGAGCTGGCAACTGAGCGCAGCTGGTGATTGCCTTCCTGGATGCCAGCGCACTGATCTATTTGGTGGATGGTGAGGCCCGATGGGCCGAAGCCACCCAGGCAACCCTCCATCAGCTTGCTGTCGAGGCACCTGATCTCCCACTGGCCGTGAGCCGCCTCAGCCTGCTGGAGTGTCGTGTGGCTCCACTGCGGCGGGGTGATCAAGCCTGTTTGGATCGCTTTGAGGCGTTGTTTGCCCAGCCAGATCTGCTGGTTGTGGAGCTCAGCGCCTCTGTGGTGGAGCTGGCGACCCAATTGCGCGCCAACCATGGGCTGCGTACACCCGATGCCCTGCAGGCAGCTTGCTGCCTGCAACTGGGGCCTGATGCCGTGATGATCACGGGTGATGCCGGATTTCAGCGCGTCCAGGCTTTGCAGGTGCGCTTGATTGCCTGCGCCTGATGGCCCTGCTCGACTTTGAGGGTCCGGCCGACCCGAACCGGAAGCCCTGCCTGGCCAGGCCCGCAACCTGCTGCTCAATGCCCTGCACCCGGCCATGCCGAAGCTGGCGCTGTTCCACCAAGAGCCCTTCCAGCTGGATGAACGGCTGGGCTGAGCATCCTGGCGACTGCGGCCCCAGGATCAAGCTCCCACTCAACTGGTTTTCATCGCCATGCCCCCCCTGATCCGCCGTTTCCACGAAGCGGTCGAGCGTGGCGACGCCCGCCAGACTTGCTGGGGCACCAGCACATCTGGGATACCAGCAAACCCTATGAAACCCCAAAGAAACAGCTGGATATGAGCCGGCTGGCTGAGCTGGGTTGGCAGGCGCGCATCCCGCTGGCCGATGGATTGCGGAGCACTGTGGCCCAGTTCCGCGACGAGCTCAGTAAGCGGTTGGTGCGGCTGTAGCTGAGCTGAAAGGATCTGGCGATGTAGCTGCAGAGGCAAACCCACATCCAGCAAGATCTTCATGGCAAGGCCTGTGCAGAGAGAGTAGAGCTCGTGCCTGTGCTCGCCGATGTGGCCGATCGGCCGCGGATGGAGATGCTGCTGCGCCGCCATGGCATCAGGGTGCCCCTTCCTGCGGCTGCCCGATCTTTTCAATGGTCCCGTTATTTCGCGAGCAGATCGCGAGCTGGGTCCCTCTCACCTCACCCACCCAGAGATCACCCGCTATTTCATGACCATCCCTGAAGCAGCCGAGCTGGTGCTTCAGGCCACCGGGATGGCGCAGGGGGGAGAGGTGTTTGTGCTGGATATGGGCGAACCGGTGAAGTTGGTGGATCTAGCCCGCCAGATGGTGGAGCTTTCGGGTTGCAGCATCCGCGATAGCAAGAACCCCGATGGGGATATCGCGATTACGTTTACGGGCCTGCGGCCTGGGGAGAAGCTTTATGAAGAACTTTTGCTGTCTGATAACGATCAGCCTACGGCTCATCCCCTGATTCGACAGGCCAAAGAGCGCAGGCTGGAACATGCTGTTTTAAATAATCTCTTGGATGAATTGAGTGAGTGCCTTGAGAACTGGGATGGAACAAGGGCCACTGAGTTGATTCATCAACTTGTGCCTGAGTACGGTAAAGCCACGATTTATTTTCGCCGAGAAGCATGATGGTTATCTCTTGAGAAAGTGAGTTCCCTTTCCCTTTCGAGAGATTTTCTGTTGTACACAGCCTCTGGAGGACAGAAAATTGCTGAAAAAATTAAGACTCGCCCGCGATCTCCCCGCCAGATCCAGGTCCAGGTACTTAACCAGGACCACAGCAGAGGTATTTTCAAGGAATAGAAGTGGCGCTAGCGACGGCACAAATTTACCTGCATCGATGCCGAGACAGCTGCCGAACATGACCGAGTTATTGCTTTTTATTGACATCGTTAACTCCTCTTGGCAGGGGTGAATACCTGGAAGACTGATGCCATCGGAGCGAAACATTCTCTTGATGGTATTATCTTATAGATATTTTAGCGCTATCGGCGCAGACTGAGCGGCGAGGGCGCCTTCGCCGTATAATCACATTCTCCTAGCCGCCTGTAAATTTTAAACTTTAACCTACTTGGCAATCCAATTAAACTTTGTGAAGCAATTCGCCGAGCAGCTTTAAATTGTTTCTCCCTTTCTAAGCGCTTTGTGACAATCCCACTGTGATCTACTGGCACCTGAATCCCCGGGGCAATATTCCGGTTAAAAGTCCACCCAGCCTGGTTCTTTTCTTGCCATGACTGCCGCCGCTATGCAACCCTTTTAGTACATTACAGCCATTCCCACTCCCACTGAATTTGTCATGCCCTTTAACCCCAACTCGCGCGTCTTGATCACCGGTGGAACGGGCAGTTTCGGCAAGGCGTTTATAGCGGAGATTCTGCAGCGCTATCCCCAAATACAACGTCTGGCGATCTACAGCCGCGATGAGCTCAAGCAGTGGGAGCTTCAACAGCTCTACCCAGAGCAGGACTTTCCCCAGCTCCGCTTCTTCATCGGTGACGTGCGCGACCGTGATCGCCTCAGGCGGGCCCTGGAGGGAATCGACACGGTGGTGCATGCAGCGGCACTCAAGCAGGTGCCGGCGGCGGAATACAACCCGATGGAGTTCATCAATACCAATGTCCTCGGGGCAGAGAATTTGGTCCAAGTCTGTCTGGATACGGGCGTGAATCGGGTGGTCGCCCTCAGCACCGACAAGGCCGCCGCTCCGATCAACCTTTACGGCGCCACAAAGCTCTGTTCAGACAAGTTGTTCATCGCCGCCAACAACATCAAGGGCACCCGTGATCTGGGCTTTTCGGTGGTCCGCTACGGCAATGTGATGGGTTCTAGAGGCTCGGTAATCCCCTTTTTCCTGGAAAAGGCTGAGAAAGGTGTTCTGCCGATCACGGATCCAGAGATGACCCGTTTCAACATCACACTCAACGAGGGTGTGGCAATGGTGCTATGGGCTCTCGAGAATGCCCTAGGCGGAGAGCTCTTTGTCCCCAAGATTCCCAGCTACCGGATCACCGATGTGGCCGAGGCGATTGGCCCCAGCTGTGAGAAGCCGATCATCGGCATTCGGCCGGGCGAGAAAATTCACGAGGAGATGATCACCGCCTCGGATAGCTTCACCACTGTTGATCTGGGGTCCTACTACGCCATCCTTCCTAGCGATGGACGGCTGCTGGACAGCTATCTCAGCGACGGCCGAAGCTTCACCAGCGTGGATACCGGCTTTGCATACAACTCGGGTAGCAACCCGGAATTCCTATCGGTGGAGCAGCTGCGTGAGCTGATCCGCGAGCACGTGGCTCCCGGTTTTGTCCCTGTCTGATGGCTGAATCCTTCCTGCTCGGCTGATGAAACCCAAGATCTGCCTGGGAAGCGCCCAGTTTGGGCTGCCCTACGGCATCACAAACACGTCCGGCCAAGTGGCGGAGGCGGAGGTGCGGGCGCTCCTGGTAGAGGCCGCTGCAGCAGGCCTGACTCTTTTGGATACGGCCCAGGCTTATGGCGATGCCGAGGCTGTGCTCGGTCGAACGCTGCCACCCGGCCATGGTTTTCAGCTGATCAGCAAGCTTCCTGCTCAGAGTCAGCCCTCCTTTACGGCTGATGACCATTATGTCTGGGATCAAGCCTTGAAAAGTAGCCTTGTTCGACTGGGTCAGCCATCCCTGGATGCGCTCCTCCTCCACAGTGCTCAGGATCTCTGCAAGCCGGGCGGAGAGCATTTACGGGAGTGGCTGCTCAGCCTGCGGCAGCGGGGTCTGGTGAAGAGACTTGGAGTGTCGATCTATGACAGCTCTGATCTTTATGGTGTCCCTCCAGATTTGTTGGATCTGGTGCAGATGCCTCTGTCGCTGTACGACCAGCGTCTGTTGGCGGAGGGTACGATCACATGCCTCCGGGCCCAAGGTTGTGCGGTGCATGCCCGCAGCCTCTACCTACAGGGGTTGCTGGTTAGCCTTACAGCCAGTTGGCCTGCCTGGGTGGAAGCATCTGCCCGCGAGCACCACGCCAGGCTTGAGAAACTGGCCGCTGATCGCGGCTGCACACTTCTCGAGTTTGCACTGGGCTTTGCTCGTGCCCAGCAGGATCTTGAAGCCGTAGTTCTAGGCGTCTGTTCACGGCGTGAGCTGGAGCAGTTATTGCAGGCTTGGCACAACTCCTCCCCATGGGATGGCAATGAATGGAGTGATTGGAGCCTTGACAGATCACAGATTCTTGACCCACGGCGCTGGCCTCAATCCAAAGCATGACAACACTTGCTATCATTCAAGCCCGTACTTCTTCTTCTCGGCTCCCAGGGAAAGTGCTGCTTCCCCTGCTGGGGGTGCCTTTGATTTTGTTTCAGCTCGATCGCGTGCTCCGCTGCAAGCGGATAGATCGCTTAGTGCTTGCCACTTCCAGCGATCCCAGTGATGACATCTTAGCTGAGCAGGTCGCCCAAGCGGGTGTGACCGTGTTTCGTGGTGATCTCAACGACGTGCTGGAACGCTTCCGGGCCTGCGCAGCCCATGAGCGGGCCAGGGTGGTGGTGCGCCTCACCGGCGACTGTCCCTTGGCGGATCCAGCGTTGATCGATGAGTTGGTGGAGGCGTTCCACAATGATGAGTGGGACTACCTGAGCAACTGTGCGGATGAACAGCAGCTCACCGTGCCAGATGGTTTTGATGCGGAAGTGTTCAAAGCTGCCTTGTTGGAGCGCGCGGCTGTGGAGGCCCGATTGCCTTCTGAGCGGGAACATGTAACCCCATGGATGCGCAGCCCTAGTGCTGGATTGCGCTGGGGGCATTTCCGCCACCAACCTGTGCGTCCTTACTATCGAGTCACCGTAGATGACCCTGTCGATCTGGAGGTGGTGCAGCAGATTGCCGAAGCGCTGTATCCCCAGGATCCTTGTTTCAGTGTGGATGCCGTGGTCTCTTATCTGGATGCTAATCCGCAATTGGCGTCAAAGAATCTCGCCACCATTCGCAATGAAGGGTTTCTGAAATCTCTGGCTGAGGATGTGGCAACGCAGTCATCGCCTGGTTCTGCTAGTGCCGGTAAAGGGCAGGCGCTCTGGCAGCGCGCCAAGCAATTGATTCCCGGCGGCAACATGCTCCTCTCCAAGCGCGCTGAGATGTTCCTGCCGGAGCAGTGGCCCGCCTATTTCTCACGGGCGAAAGGCTGCCGGGTGTGGGATCTCGATGGCCGTGAGCTGATTGATATGAGCATCATGGGGATCGGCACAAACCTGCTCGGTTACGGCCATCCCGAGGTAGATGCGGCGGTAGCGGCCACCGTGGCGGCCGGCAATATGAGCACGCTCAATTGCCCCGAGGAGGTTTGGTTGGCCGAGCGGCTGGTGGAGCTTCATCCCTGGGCTGAGATGGCCCGCTTTGCTCGCAGCGGTGGTGAGGCGAACGCGATCGCTATCCGCATTGCTCGCGCTGCCACCGGTCGCGACACTGTCGCCGTCTGCGGCTACCACGGCTGGCACGACTGGTATCTAGCCACCAACCTCCAGAACAAGTCTGGCCTGGAGGAACATCTGCTTCCAGGTCTGGAGCCCAACGGCGTGCCGAGTGCCCTTGCCGGCACGGTGAAACCGTTCAGCTTCAATCGGCTGGATCAGCTGGAGGCAATCACCTCCACCCATGAGTTGGCTGCCGTGAAGATGGAGGTTCAGCGCACCCAACCGCCCGATCCAGGCTTCTTGGAAGGGGTGCGTGAGCTTTGCAGCAACCGCGGTATTGTGCTGATCTTTGATGAGTGCACCTCTGGCTTTCGGGAGACATTTGGTGGGCTGCATCTCAAGTATGGGGTAGAACCGGATATGGCGATGTTTGGCAAAGCTCTTGGGAATGGCTATGCCATTACGGCAACCATCGGTCGTCGCGCCGTGATGGAAGCCGCTCAAATTAGTTTCATAAGCAGCACCTTTTGGACCGAGCGCATTGGCCCTGCAGCCGCCCTTAAGACTCTCGGAGTGATGGAGCGCGAGCGCTCTTGGGAGGTCATCACCGAGATCGGCACCAACGTGATGCGGCGCTGGCAAGAACTTGCGAACACACACGGCCTCCAGATCGAGACCAGCGGCCTGCCGGCGCTGGCGGGCTTCTCTTTCGTTTCGCCGAATGCGTTAGCATACAAAACCCTCCTCACGCAAGAGATGCTGCAGCGCGGCTATCTAGCGTCGACGCTTCTCTACGCTTGTACTGCTCATACGCCAGAGAGGCTTGATAAATATTTTGATGCGCTGGATCCGGTGTTTAAGCTGGTTGCTGACTGCGAGTCTGGACTCCATGACTTGCAAGAGCTGCTGCGTGGGCCTGTCTGCCACGCCGGCTTCAAGCGTTTGAACTGACTGTCACAACATGAGACCTATACTCCTCGTCGGTGGCAGCGGCATGCTTGGCAGCACACTCTCCCCGCTGCTCCGAGCATCGAGCTGCGTGGTCGTGCATGGCCATCTTGCTCAGGCTGATGTGCGCGCAGACGTCACAGACGCGTCCCAGGCGCGGGCGCTGCTGGACAGGGTGCGGCCTGCCGCCATCGTCAACCTGGCGGGTCACACGAACGTCGATACTTGCGAGCGTGAGCCAAATCAGGCCTACCGGCTGAACGTGCGAATCGTCGAGAACCTGGTGAGCTGGATGAGCCTGCAGGACTCACCGCCGGTCCTCGTCCATGTTTCCACCGACCAGCTCTACGACGGAGAGGGCCCGCATCTTGAGGACGACGTCACCCTCTCCAACACTTACGCTCTGACAAAGTACGCTGGTGAACTTGCAGCACTTCGCGTTCCGGCCACGGTTCTTCGTACCAACTTCTTCGGCCCCAGCCGCTGCGCAGGGCGCTCAAGTTTCACCGACTGGCTGCTCGACGGCATGCGCGGAGGCCAGGCCCTCAAAGTGTTCGACGACCTGCGCTTCAGTCCGCTGTCGATGTCAACGCTCGGCCGCGCAATCAGTGCCGTGATCCGCGCGCCCGCTGCAGGTGTATTCAACCTTGGTTCAGCGGACGGCATGAGCAAGGCCGACTTCGCCTTTGCCTTCGCCCAAGCGCTCGATCTACCGACTGCCTCTATGGAGCGGACCACAACCGACCGGGTAGATTTCCTCAAGACCTATCGCCCGAAGGACATGCGGATGGACAGCACCGCTTTCGAGGTCGCTTTTGATATGCGCCTGCCCCTGCTAGCGCAGGAACTTCAACTCACCTGTGAGGAGTACCGACGTGAACCTTCCCCAGCCCGTCCTTGACATCGACGGCCGTCTCATCGGCCGCGACCATCCCGTTTACTTTGTGGCGGATATCGCGGCCAACCACGACGGAGACCTCGACCGCGCGAAGGAGCTCATTCACCTTGCTGCCGAAGCCGGCGCCGACGCTGCTAAGTTTCAACATTTCAAGGCGGCGACAATAGTCAGCGACGCAGGTTTCCGAGCGCTGGGGGGTCAGCAGTCGCACCAATCTAAGTGGAGGAAGTCGGTTTTTGAGGTCTACCAGGACGCCAGCGTCAGCCTTGATTGGACCGAGACCCTTAAGGAGACCTGCGAGGCAAGCGGCATAACCTTCTTCACCAGCCCCTACTCCTTAGAAATCGTCGACCACATTGACCCATTTGTACCAGCTTACAAAATTGGATCGGGCGATATTACTTGGATCGAAATGTTGGAGCATATCGCGGCCAAAGGCAAGCCGTACATCCTTGCGGCCGGTGCGTCGACGACCGACGAAGTGCAACGAGCGGTGCACGCCGCGCTCGCTATCAACCCGAAAATTGCACTGCTCCAGTGCAACACCAACTACACGGCGAGCTTGGAGAACTTCAAATTCATTCAGCTCAACGTGCTGAAGACCTTCGCCGGCATGTACCCCGACTTGGTCCTGGGTTTGAGTGACCACACTCCAGGGCATTCAACGGTGCTCGGCGCCGTCACCCTTGGTGCACGCATCATTGAGAAGCACTTCACTGACGACGTCAACCGTACCGGCCCGGACCACGCGTTCTCGATGGACCCGCGCTCTTGGCGTGAGATGGTCGATCGCACACGCGAGCTAGAGAATGCGCTCGGCACCGGCGTGAAGAAGGTCGAAGACAACGAGCGCGAGACCGTGGTGTTGCAGCGCCGGACCGTGCGTGTCCAGGCCGCGCTACCCGCTGGCACGGTGCTTCGACGCGAGCACCTGACCGTGCTGCGCCCCTGCCCGAGAGACGCTGTCGAGCCCTACCACCTGCCCGAACTCATCGGCCGCGCGCTGCGCGCGCCCAAGCAGGCCGGGGAGCATCTTCGATGGACCGATCTCGAGTAGCCATCGTCATCCCGGCGCTCAACGAGGCGTCGACCATCGGGCATGTAGTGCGAGCCGCCGGACGCCATGGTGTGCCCTGGGTGGTCGACGACGGCTCCGGAGACGCCACCGCGCAGGTTGCGCGTGACGCGGGTGCAATCGTCGTCTCGCACGCCTGCAACCAGGGCTACGATCAAGCCCTAAATAGCGGTTTTGCCGCTGCATATGCCATCGGCTGTGACGCCTTCGTGACTCTGGATGCCGACGGGCAGCACGACCCTGAGCTGCTGCCACGCATACTGCGCTTGCTTGAGAACGGTGCTGACGTCGTAATCGGGGTGCGGAGCAAGCGTGCGCGCCTAGCCGAGCACATCTTCGCCTGTGTCACCATGCTGCGCTATGGCATCTGCGATCCACTGTGCGGCATGAAGGCATACCGCGCCAGCGTTTACGCCGCGCGTGGGCACTTCGATGGCTACGGCTCGATCGGTACTGAACTCACCCTGTTCGCTGCAGCCCGTGGCTTCCGCTTGGAACAGGTGCCGTTTGAGGTGAGGAATCGGGCCGACAACCCGCGCTTTGGTCGCGTGTGGCGAGCCAACTTGCGTATCTTGCGTGCGCTTGCACTCTCGATTATCCGGATTTGAAATGCAGAGGTGAAACGAAACGCGCCTGAAGTTAGCGGATTTGAAAGCACTATTGGCTTGTTTCGGTGACTGTTAGGAAAGATGACACTCTTACTGCCGATCAGGTAGCCATCAGCAATGAAGCCCCTTTGGCATTGATTTCAGGAGGCGGTGGATTGATCCAGACCTCCTCCTCTTGATGCCAGCAGCGGGTGTCGAGACTTCATCGACGTGGTCGTAGCTGACGTGCCGCCTCGTAGAGCGTTGCCTGGTGACGACAGATTACGAAGCATTGGCCGCTGTGCCGCTGCTGGGGGGCCAAGAACCGTTTATCTCTATGGTCCCTGTGGATGCACCAGTCCAATAAAACCAACACCCATGCACAGGCCTCTTCATGGCCGCGGATAGGCAGTCTTGGGTCATCCGGTTGGTATTTGACCGTTCGAAACAACGACTCCGAGTACGAGTTGTCGTTGCTGCCCCTCGGTCTGGACTAGGATTTGAGGACTCCTAGCTCCTGCTGCAGACGCTCGAATTGCTGCTGATCCTTTAAGTTCCCTTCCTGAATATCTTTCTTTCGGTCATAGTGAGCAGAGGCTGGGCGTTTGGTTCCTGGGCGTTCTGACGCCAACGGACTACGCGCTAAGGAATACCCCCCGCCTCCGGCAACATCCAATCAGTTCCGTCGCATTAAGGCCGAAGCTCTCCACAACCACCGTGAGTTTGTCGACAGACTCCATCCCTCGCGAACCTTCTGTCTAGCCAGTACCACCTCCCACTCCAGGTACCAGGCCATTCAGAACTTGTAAAACTTAAACACGTGGAAGCCCAGATCCGGAGAGATTTCTGCTACTCTCTGGTGATGTGGAGATTTCATATGCCTTCGGATATCAGTCTTGACGTCCACGCTGCAACGACGAATCTGTGACTCCATGCCCATGATAACGGTTTGAACTTGTCATGATTGAGATGTGGCATCTTTACTGGAAGAGCATATATCTAAAGACTGCGCACCTGCCCACCGCCTTGGATCTTTCTCCCACGCCTATCTCTGTTATTAAGAACCATCCCGAGTCAGCTTCAAGCACTTAGACTTCCTTCGGTCGCCAGTATTATTCTTTGAAGTAATTCCCCGTATACCTGCCCGTTAAGACCTCAAGCAGTGAAGTTGCTATGCGAATCTCGCAAAGAGGTATTCTGAAGATTCGAAGTTTTCAAAGATTCATTAATGCTGATTCACTCTTTGTAGCGTCATTAGCCGCCTCTCGTGCTGCATCATTCCTTTTTGTATTTTTAGCATTGCGGGCTTTTGAACCATCTGAATATTTAAACTTCCTAAAGCTATATTCTCTTCAGCCACTAGTACAAACCGTGTCCTCAAGTGGCGTGAATGAAATATTAATTCCTGCAATATATTCCAAGACCCCTTATGTTGAAGGTAAACAATCCATAGCAAAAGAGCACCTGGTCTCAGTACTTGTTGCAACATTGGCTGCATTAGCAATAATTATCCCACCCTTTTTATCCTTCGAGACTGACATAAACCTGCGCTTATTCTCATCAACCTGCCTAATTGGCTATGGGATTGTTTATTTAGCCCTAAATGCAGAGGTGACATACAACAATCTTAATAGTCGCAGGATAAAGGCCGCAGCCATTAATCTTATTCTTAATATTTTTATACCTGGGGGATCCCTCTTATTAGCTGCCCTAACAAATCATCCTGCTTTATATTCTGTATTTCTTTGCGCATTAGCCTTCATTGCTCTTATCGGTACAGCCTCTCTGAGCAATTACAAATTATCAATTAAGTACAGAGAATTTAAGCTTTTTAATTTTGCAACCTTCAAGACAGTTTTCTATAGTCTTACATCAAGTATAGCATCCTGGCTTTCAGGATTTGGAATAATGTATTTATCAACATACTTATATGATCCCATCAGGACGGCAATCTTTAGCGCCATGTTTTCTATTTCTTCAGTTTCAGGTGTGATTGCAACCCTTTTTAATCAATCATGGTCTCCATACTTCTATCAAACATATAGCTTGGATGGCATTGCAGGTGCTGAAAAAGCGTCAAGTACTTTTTTTAATAATTTAGCTGTAGCTCTGACAGGTATTGTCATTCTTGTCACAAGTCTATTGCCCTATTATATTAGTATATTTTTACATCTGCCAAAACTAGATATTTTGTTTGCAACTAGATCCCTGGTAATCTTGTCCGTATCTTATCTATGTTCTTATGCTTGGTTTCACAGTCAGAACTATCTTTTGCTATTGGGAAAAACAAAGTATATAACCACAATATATGTTTTAAGCACAGCAATCCCTTTTTTGCTTTGTTTTGAGCTTAAGAACATGATTTACTTGCCATCACTTATATTCCTCAGCCAAGCCTTCTTACGTTCTTTCCTAGGTGTCCTGTTTGTGAAGAGAATTCTTTCAGTCAATCCTCCAATGCTACAATCGTTGATACCATCAATAATTGTTTTATTGATATTTTTTCATTAAAAAGTTTTTTTATTCAATCAGAAATTTCTTTAATATGCTAAATAAAGTACTATTGCATTTGCTTATTCCAATATGCGCTACACTTGCGCTTAAACAGTCCGCGGTAGTTGGTATTTTGTATGGTCTGCTGGCGTTTGCGATTATAATGTTAAATTTGAGAAAGACAATTCGCTTGACCCTCTCTACCTATTTAATTCCTTCTGCGCTTATACTTTTGCTCATATCAACAATCAATTCTGTAAGCTATGATTCAGCAAGGTATTTTTTGTATTCATTCTTTCTTCTTATCTCTTTCATCCTTGCATCGATTCTTGTGGATGCACCAGTTATTTGTAATCGTGGATTGTTCATGTCTATCCTAGGTCTTGAAGCGATAATGTTGATAAATCTCTTCACAACCGGATTCAAGCCGGGTTATAATTATGAGAATATCATAGAGGGAGTTTCTTCCAATGGATATACAACAGTTTTAGTTATTCTAGTATGTTTTTATCTGATAAATTTGTCTTCCTGGCAATCAAAAGAATTTGTCATCTCGGCAATCGCCCTATACTTATGCTTTTTCGGCTATGGAAGAGGTTCAATTGTTACATCTTGCCTCATCCTCTCAGCATTTGCAATTAATCTCATATTTGACTCCCTAACCCCTATTCTAAATAATAGAATAAAGCTTTGGCCCATTTTATTATTGTTTTCAATATGCATGCTTGCATCTCTGGTTCCATTATTCAATATTCAGACTACTGTAGAAACCTATTCCAAGATCAGATTTGATGCTCATTCCACTAATATCTTTGCATCATTAACGCATGACGAAAGTAGGGTGGCTATAGTTCAAAACTATCTCCAAAACCTAGATTTATTCTCAACTATATTCGGAAACGACAGCCCAAGTCTTTTGTTTCATCGCTCGTTTAACGGCAATCCACATAATTCCTTCTTGAATTCACACAGGTTATTTGGTATTTTTTATATGCTTGCAGTCATTACGCTAGCTGCTCGACATCTAAATTTTAAATTTTTAGAACGAATTACTTTCTCGAGATTAATACTTGTCTTGGCAATACTTTTTCGATCACTCTCCGAGCCAATTCTTTTTGCAGCACCTCTCGATATTCTTATTTTTATAACCTTTTTTAATCTCTCTTCGTTTCTCTCAAGTAATTCCCACCCCTATTCCATGTACCCTCGCTTTTACAGGAAATGATTAGCAACTTTAAATTGATAGCAAGAATATTGCAAAATTCCTTGCTTGACTGGAAGCCTATTTCAGTTCTCCCTATAGCTGATCTACTCGTCGTAGCAAATGATGCTGATAGACCATCATTGCTTGGCGATAAGTACTTTTCACCCAATGTAGACTTGATAGCGTATATCGCACCCACTGTTGCAATCGGAATTGCTCGGATACTTGATATTAAGACACATCCCAAAACGTTGATTCCTGTCTATGCCCTAAGTGGTCTTTTCTGCAGAGCGCTCATTGCAAAGCATTTGCATAGTCTATTCAAACGTTTATTATGCCTTAACTCGCATTATTCTTTTTCCAATGCAGAATTCAA